>NZ_JANEWL010000051.1:0-32660 GCF_028069815.1 Citrobacter sp. Awk 2 | reverse complement strand
AGTTTTATATGTATACGCAATGATAATGCATTACAACTTACACATAACAAAAAAGAATATTTCACAACAAAACTCAAACAGGAATTAGCGTATGGCTAACCTTTACGACCTCAAAAAATTCGATCTCAACTTGCTGGTTATTTTCGAATGTATCTATCAAAATCTGAGCATAAGCAAGGCCGCCGAAACGCTGTTTATTACTCCCTCAGCCGTTAGCCAGTCGTTACAAAGGCTGCGTGCACAATTCAATGATCCTCTATTTATTCGTGCAGGAAAAGGTATTACGCCTACCGTAACGGCGGTCAACCTGCATCATCATCTTGAGAACAATCTCAACAGTCTGGAAGAAACAATAAACATCATGCACAGCTCCAGTCTGAAGAAAAAATTTGTTATTTACAGCCCGCAAATTATCAATAACACGTACGTAACTGAGTTAATTCAATTTATCAGGGAAGACCAATATGTTGAAATTGAACACCATGACATATTGATAACATCGGAAACAGCGGAGGATCTGCTAGCCTACCGTAAAGCAGATGTTGTCATCACCACATCACCGGTTGTTAATCGCTCGATTATATACACGCCATTCAGAACGGTCGAAACCGTATTAGCCTGTAGCAAAAACCACCCCAGAATACATGATAATGTGACTTTAAATGAAATACTTGAGGAGCAATTCACACAACTTATCACTGACGATGCTGGTGTGAAAGAGTACCGTTCTGAAGCAAATTCTTTTATGTCTAATCGTAAGACAGGATTTTGTAGTGATTCGCTAATGTCACTTATCAACATTATATCCCACACGGATATTATCGGTTTTCTTCCCAAAGTCACTTTTGAACTGTACGCCCCTCTGTTTAATTTAAAAGAGGTCAACACAAACCTTAAATTACCATCAATGGTTCTATTTTTAATGTATAACCGGGCATCGCTCAACAATAAAAACTTCGAAGAATTTATCACTAAAATAAGTGAAAGAAACAAACAAAGCATAATACCCCACTGAGAAAATATTATTACAGCAAATAAGAACAACATTTAAATATATTACGTGAATATATTTAAATGTTGCACGCCGCGTAAATTAGCCTATCTTATTGCAAGTATATATTAGAAATGTCACTCGTTTATTCATTCAGTATGGACTTGCTATGTCTGTTTACAAAATCCCACTGAGTCAGAGCGTTCTGGAAGCCGCTCAGGAACGCATCACCTGGACTTTGGAAACACTGCCTCGCGTGTGCGTTTCATTGTCCGGAGGAAAAGACTCCGGACTCATGATGCATCTCACCGCCACTCTTGCGCGCCAGTTACATAAAAAAATCAGCGTATTGTTTATTGACTGGGAAGCGCAATTCTCTTGCACTATCGACTATGTTGAAGCGCTACGAGAACGCTATTCTGACGTTATTGAACGCTTTTATTGGGTAGCAATACCGCTCACCACACAAAATTCTCTCTCACAATTTCAACCGGAATGGCAGTGCTGGGAACCCAATACACAATGGGTGCGACAACCACCAGCAGATGCGATTACCGATCCCAATTTCTTTCATTTCTATCAACCCGGCATGACCTTTGAACAATTCGTTCGTGAGTTCGCTGACTGGTTTTCTGAAAAACGCCCTGCGGCAATGATGGTGGGTATCCGTGCCGACGAGTCATATAACCGTTTTGTCGCCATTGCCCATTCACGTAAGCAGCGTTTTGCCGATGACAAACCGTGGACTACCGCCGCACCAGGAGGGCATACATGGTATATCTATCCAATGTATGACTGGAAAACAGCCGATATCTGGACATGGTTTGCAAAAACAAAAATGTCATGCAACCCCTTGTATAACCTGATGTACCAGGCCGGAGTTCCAACACGATATATGCGTATTTGCGAACCCTTTGGCCCGGAACAACGCCAGGGGCTGTGGCTGTATCATGTTATTGAGCCACAGCGATGGGCAGCCATGTGTGCCCGGGTTAGCGGTGTTAAAAGCGGCGGGATTTACGCTGGTCATGACAATCATTTTTACGGCCACCGTAAAATATTAAAACCAGAGCATTTAAGCTGGCAAACGTATGCCATGCTGCTATTAGACAGCATGCCGGAACAGACCGCAGAACACTACCGCAACAAAATCGCCGTCTATATACAGTGGTACAAGAAAAAGGGGATCGATGAGATTCCTCAATCCCAAGAAAGCGATATTGGTTCTAAAGACATCCCCTCATGGAGACGGATCTGCAAAGTACTGCTGAATAATGACTACTGGTGTCGGGCACTCTCATTCAGTCCCACAAAAATGAAAAACTATCAGCGTTATAACGAACGTATGAAAACCAAACGCCAGGAATGGGGGATCTTATGCAACGACGACTAACTCAGGAACTCACCGGTTTTCTTTCTGGTCTTTCAGAAGAAGAACGAATCGAAGCAATCAATGAATTCAGGATGGCAATCCATAGTGTCAGTCCTTTCCGTGAAGAACCGGTAGACTGTGTTCTGTGGATCAAAAATAACGCAATTTCACCAAATGATTACAACCCAAATAACGTTGCGCCGCCGGAGAAAAAGTTATTGCTGAAATCCATTGAAGCCGATGGCTTCACACAGCCGATCGTTGTGGTTCAATCAGCCCAGGAAGAATATGAAATCGTCGATGGATTCCATCGACATGAAATCGGCAAAAACAAATCATCGCTAAAATCACGCCTGAAAGGTTATCTGCCCGTTACCTGCCTACAACGCGGGCGTCATGAGCGCATGGCGGCGACAATCCGCCACAATCGAGCCCGTGGGCGGCATCAAATCCATGCCATGTCGGAAATCGTTCGTGAATTATCACAATTAGGCTGGAGCGAAGAGAAAATCGGTAACGAGCTGGGGATGGATAGCGACGAAGTCTTACGTCTGAAGCAAATCAACGGTCTGCAAGAGTTATTTGCCGACCGTCGATTCTCCAAAGCCTGGACGGTGAAATAGCTACAGCGCAACCAGGCGTTCTGCCGCTGCCAGCAGCGTCGATTCTTGCTTCGCAAAACACAGGCGAATCAGCTTATGGGGGAAAGGATCGGCGCAGAAAACGGACAGTGGGATCGCCGCCACACCGACCTCTTTAGTCAGCCATTGGCAAAATTCCACATCGTTGAGATCAGAAACAGCACTGTAATCAATCAGCAAAAAGTACGTCCCTTCGCAGGGCAGTATTTCCAGCCGACTGTCACGCAGTGCATTCACCAGCACATCACGTTTTCTCTGATAAAACGCGGGCAGCTCACGGTAGTGCGTCGGATCTTCGCGCAGCATATCCGCCAGCGCCAGTTGTGCCGGCGTGTTGACCGAGAAGGTTAAATACTGATGGACCTTACGTAACTCCGCGCTGATAGCCGGTGGCGCAACACAGTACCCCACTTTCCAGCCCGTCATATGATAGGTTTTGCCAAATGATGAAACGGCAACTGCGCGCTCCCTTAGTTGCGGATGCGCCAGCACGCTGGCATGCCCATGCGTGGCAAAACAGATATGCTCGTAGACTTCGTCACTGACAACATAAATCTCATGCCCGTTAATAGCCTGCCATAACGCCTCAAAATCCGCCTTCTGCCATACCGTAGCCGAAGGGTTATGCGGCGTATTTAGGATCACCAGCCGCGTGCGGTCACTGATTAGCGCAGCAAATTCCTGCCAGTCGACGCGAAAAGACGGTGGTTGCAGCGCGATGCGTTTAACCACGCCGCCGGATAATGCGATCGCAGGCGCATAGCTGTCGTAGCTCGGGTCAAAACATATCACCTCATCGCCGGGACGTACCAGCGCCGTAATGGCGGCATACAGCGCTTCTGTCGCCCCTGCCGTTACCGTCACGTCACTGTTTGCATCCGGTTTGTAGCCATACAACTCGGCGGTTTTATCGGCAATGGCGTCGCGCAGCGGTTGCACACCCGTCATCGGCGCATACTGGTTTGCGCCATGCGCGACGTGATACGCCAGACGTTCTTGTAAAAAGAGTGGACCATCAAAATCAGGAAATCCCTGTGAGAGATTAATCGCCTGGTGCTGCTGCGCCAGCGCGCTCATTTGCGTGAAAATAGTGGTGCCCAGATTAGGCAGTTTGCTTTGCGGAATCAGCGGGTTATTACTCATTATTGTTATCCCAGCGTGTAATGTTGTGGTTGAAGCCACTATAGCACGATGCTAGTATTTGGCAATCAAGACGTTCAGACGTCTATATAAAAATAACCTGCCTGGACAGGACAGTCAAAAGGACAACACAACATGAGTAATACCGAGATTCGCGTCGTCACCGGCCCGGCCAACTATTTTTCCCATCCCGGCAGCCTGTCGAGACTCAACGATTTTTTCACCAAGGATCAACTCTCACGCGCCGTCTGGGTATATGGTGAGCGCGCCATCGCTGCAGCCCGGCCTTATCTGCCTGAGGCCTTTCAACTTGCCGAGGCTAAACGTCTGCTGTTTACGGGTCATTGCAGCGAAACCGATGTTGCTCAACTGGCAACAGAGGCAGGAGACGACCGTAGCGTGTTGATTGGCGTGGGCGGCGGGACATTACTCGACACCGCCAAAGCACTGGCGCGCCGCCTTGGTTTGCCCTTTGTGGCAATCCCAACCATTGCCGCCACCTGTGCTGCCTGGACGCCGCTCTCCGTGTGGTACAACGATGCTGGTCAGGCACTGCATTTCGAAATTTTCGATGATGCCAATTTTTTGGTGTTGGTAGAGCCAGAGATCGTGCTTAATGCACCAGACGCGTATTTGCTGGCCGGTATCGGGGACACGTTGGCGAAATGGTACGAAGCGGTTGTGCTCGCCCCACAGCCTGAAACCTTACCGCTGACCGTACGTCTGGGCATCAACGGCGCACTGGCGATCCGCGACGTTCTCCTTCAGAGCAGCGAACAGGCGCTGGCAGATAAACAGCGTGGTGAACTGACCCGTGCATTTTGCGACGTGGTGGATGCGATCATTGCTGGCGGTGGTATGGTCGGCGGTCTGGGCGAGCGCTATACCCGCGTAGCAGCGGCACACTCAGTGCATAATGGCCTGACCGTCCTGCCGCAAACGGAGAAGTTTTTACACGGCACCAAAGTGGCGTACGGCATACTGGTGCAGAGCGCGCTGTTAGGACAAGATGATGTGCTAACGCAATTAATTACCGCTTATCAGCGCTTCAATTTGCCAACCCGGTTGGCTCAACTGGAAGTGGACATCAATAACCGCGCCGAAATCGATAAGGTGATCGCGCACACTCTGCGCCCGGTGGAGTCCATTCATGCGCTGCCGGTGAAGCTAACACCGGAAACACTGCGTGCGGCATTTGAGAAGGTAGAGACGTTTACGGTGTGACTATGGTGCAGGTTGCCTGATGGCGGCTTCTCCTTATCAGGCCTACGGCCAATGCAATGTTGTAGGCCGGATAAGCGTTAGCGCCATCCGGCAAAAATTCAACAGCACTTCGCGCCGCCTTTCCCCCCATAGCGCGCATCCTGGCGCTCGCGGAAAAATTCTTCATAAGTCATCGGTACCTGGTCCGGGTGCGTAACACGCATATGCTCAACATAGTTGTCATAATCCGGCACACCAATCATCAATCGGGCAGTTTGCCCTAAATACTTCCCAGCTTTAGCGAGTGTTTCAAACATAGTGAGTCCCTGTCGTACAAACGCCCTCCCCATTAAGGAGAGGGCTTTTTCGTTAAGAGAATATTAGTGCGCGCCTTTCGCCTGCGCCACAATCTCTTCAACATTCTCGGGCATCGGTTCGTACGGTGTTTCTTTCGACGTTGGTTTGTCCTCTTTCAACGCTGCCAGCGCAGTTTTAATGGAGAACAGACCCAGTACCACCACGACCACCATGAAGAAGATAGTCAAGCCAGCATCAAGACGGTTGTTAAATACCAGTTGCGTCAGCTGCGACTGAGTGTACTGCGCCGGAATGTTACCGCTGTCGATCATCGCCTGGAACTTGTTAGCGATAGCCAGGAAGCCGATTTTCGCGTCCGGGCTAAACGCTTTCTGCCAGCCCGCAGTCAGCGTACAAATCAGCAGCCAGGCGGTTGGCACCAGCGCCACCCACGCGTAGCGCTGACGTTTCATCTTGAACAGTACGACCGCACACAGCATCAACGCCATACCGGCCAGCATCTGGTTGGCGATACCGAACAGCGGCCACAGGGTGTTGATACCGCCTAACGGATCGACCACGCCCTGGTGCAGGAAGTAACCCCAGGCCAGTACGCACAACGCGGTTGCCAGCAAGTTCGCCGGTAGCGAGTCGGTCCGTTTCAGCCCCGGTGAGACGACGCCCAGCAGATCCTGCAGCATAAAGCGCGCGGCACGGGTACCCGCATCAACCGCCGTCAGGATGAACAGGGCTTCAAACAGAATGGCGAAGTGATACCAGAACGCCACATCCATCATGCCGCCCAGCGCACCGTGCAGAATGTAAGCCATCCCAACGGCCAGCGTCGGCGCTCCGCCTGCGCGGGAAATAATGGATTGCTCACCCACTTCATTGGCAATTTGGTGCAAGGTGTCCGGGGTAATCGCAAAGCCCCAACTGCTAACGACCTGCGCCGCAGAAGCGACCACATCCACCGTACCCGCAGGGGCCAGCACCGCCATCGGGCTGTTCATCGCAAAATACACGCCCGGATCGATGATACATGCGGAGACCAGCGCCATAATGGCGACAAAGGACTCCATCAGCATCCCGCCGTAGCCAATAAAACAGGCCTGTCCTTCATTCGCCAACATCTTCGGTGTGGTACCGGATGAGATCAGCGCGTGGAAACCAGAGACTGCACCACAGGCAATGGTAATAAACAGGAATGGGAACAGGTTACCCGTCCATACCGGACCGGTACCGTCAACGAATTTGGTTAACGCAGGCATCGTCAGCGTTGGACGCATGATCAGAATACCCACCGCCAGACCCACAATGGTACCAATCTTCAGGAAGGTCGAGAGGTAATCTCGCGGTGCCAGCAGCAGCCATACCGGCAACACGGCAGCCACGAAACCGTAGCCCACCAGCATCCACGTCAGCTGTACACCAGTAAAGTCAAAATACGGTGCCCAGGTCGGGCTTTCCGCAACCCAGCCGCCGGAAATAATGGCAAAAACAAGGAATACCAGACCGATGACTGACACTTCGCCAATACGCCCCGGACGCAAATAGCGCAGGTAAATCCCCATAAAAATCGCCAGCGGGATGGTGAATGCGACGGTATAGGTTCCCCACGGACTGTGCGTTAGCGCTTTCACGACGATCATTGCCAACACGGCAAGGATAATCACCATGATCATAAAACAGGCCACCAGCGCAATCACACCGGCTGTAGGGCCCATCTCTTCTTTCACCAGTTCGCCAAGGGAACGACCATCGCGACGGGTAGAAACAAACAGCACCATAAAGTCCTGCACTGCCCCCGCCAGCACTACCCCGGCGAGCAGCCAGATCATCCCGGGCAGATAGCCCATTTGCGCCGCCAGCACCGGCCCAACTAACGGACCCGCTCCGGCAATTGCCGCAAAATGGTGGCCAAACAGTACTTTTTTATCGGTAGGAACATAATCCAGACCGTCGTTATGGCGCACGGCTGGCGTCATACGCGTCGGGTCCAGCGCCAGCACATTTTTCGCGATGTACAGGCCATAGAAACGGTAAGCGATAAGGTAGACACAGACCGACGCGACGACTATCCACAACGCGTTGATCTGCTCACCACGGTTTAACGCAATATAGCCGAGGGCAAATGCTCCTATCACGGAGAGCAATGTCCAGACGAGGTACTTCCCTGATTTGTTCATAGTTGTTATCCGTTGTCTGATCCAGAGAGATGTTACATTTTGTTTCTATAACACCTTTTCTGAATTTAACAACCTGACAACCATGCAAACCCGAAGTATCACTGAGTATTTACATTGCATTGTTAACTAGATCACTTCATTTACCTGTTAACCCTGCAATTTCATTTTACTTTGCCGGGTGACTTCACCCCATCACCGCCGTGCCTAAACGGCAGGTGCAGCAGCGCCGCCCCTGCTCATCAAAGATGACGATTTCCCAGCTTTGATTCTGTCGCCCGAGATGCAACGGCTGGCACACGCCGCGCACTTTCCCCTGCGATACCGCGCGGTGATGCGTGGCGTTCAACTCGGTTCCCACCACGCACTGCCCGTCACGGGTCATCAGATAACCCGCCATTGACCCCAACGTTTCGGCCAGCGCCGCTGACGCCCCACCGTGCAGCAGACCAAACGGCTGATGCGTGCGGCTATCCACCGGCATTTCGGCTTCCAGCACATCGTCTCCCAGTCGGGTATAGACAATGTCTAAATGCGCCACCAGCGTGTTCTGGCTGGTAGCATTCAGTTCATCAAGCGTTAAATGTCGTTTCCAGATCACCGTCATGCTCCCAGTGTCGAACCGCCATCGACCACAATGTCCTGCAACGTAATATGGCTGGCCAGATCGGAGGCAAGGAATAAGATGGTGTTGGCAATTTCCTGAGGACGGGCGATTTTCCCCAGCGGTATACCGAGCTTATACTGCTCGCCAAACCCGCGAATACGCTGCTGTTCCGCATCATCACTCACCCACAGCGTGCGTTGCATGTCAGTGTCGGTCGATCCCGGCGAAACCACATTACAGCGTACCCCGCTACCCGCCAGCTCCAGCCCGACCGTCAGCGCAAGACTTTTCAGTGCGGCTTTTGATGCCCCATATGCACTCATACCGATTCGCGGCGTGTGTGCAGCATCGGATGCGACAGTGACAATCGCCCCCCCCTGCTGACGACGAAACTGCGCCATCGTCTGCTGAAACAAATTAAACGCCCCGCCAACGTTGACGGCAAACGTCTGCTGCCACTCCTCAACGCTTAACGTATCGGTAGCCCCCATGCGCAGGATCCCGGCTGCATTGACGAGGACGTCTAACCGCTCGCTCTGCGACAACACGCGTTGGCATACCTCAGCCACCTGCCCGCCATCCGCCACGTCCAGCACTTCGGTGGTAAACGGATACTCCTGCTGAGAAAACTCGCGATCGAATCCGGTGACCTTCGCCCCGGCATCAACAAACGCCAGTGCCGTGGTGTAACCAATCCCTTTTCCCGCCCCAGTAACCCAGACCGTTTTACCGGTGAAATCAAAGCCGGTCATGACTTCACCTCACGGGAGAGCAGTTTCCACCAGGCGTCAATCGTTGGGTTTTTCGCCAGCATCACAAAGTCGATATCGCCATGCACTTTCCGCCAACGGGCCGCCAGCGCCATCATGCGCACGGAATCCAGCCCGTAGTCGATCAAGTTTTCGTCATCCATTGGCTCTTCAGACTCATCCAACAGCGGTAGAATCACGCCGCGCAGCGCATCTTTGCTGTCCGGAACAGGTGTCGGCAGTAACTCCTGAGTCATCACCACACGACCGGAACGCCCCGCCACGTATTTCAGCGACATCAGGTGTTCATCACGGCTAAAATCTGCCAACGCATCAGCGACCATAAACGGCTTAATATCACGCATGAAGGCATCAGTCGCGGTGGTCATGCAGCCAATATGTGCATATACGCCGGTGATGATCAGCTGGTTACGCCCGGTGTCTCTTAGCATCTGCTCCAGCGGTGAACGATGAAACGCACTGTAACGCCATTTAACCAGAATGGTATCCGCTTCATCCGGCGCCAGCGCATCGACGATTTTTTGCTGTTCAGGCGAGCGCGTCAGGCCCGGTCCCCACATATCGTTCAACAACGCACGGTCTTCATCGCTTTGTTCTTTCGGCTGCGCAGTGTAATAGACCGGAATGTTATGCGCTTTACAGTACTGACGCAGCGCGGCGATGTTGGCCACGACCTGTTCCATCATCGGGCAGTTCTCGCCCCAAAAGCCGATAAAATAGTCCTGCATGTCGTGGATTAGCAGCGCGGCGCGTTCTGGTTCAAATGCCCAGTCAACTTTATTTGCCGGAACATCAAGCGCCGTTGGCAGTGCGTAAGCCTGCAGTTTAGGAATTGCCATGTCTTCTTCTCCTTCAGGCCGGTGAACGTGATGCCAGCCACTGACGTAATTGTTTTTTATCCACTTTGCCGACTGGGGTCAGCGGCAATGACTCAACGCACTCGACACGGTCCGGCAATTTGAATTCCGCCACGCCCTGTTCGCGCAGAAAACGACGGACCTGTACTGCACGCAGCGGCTCTTTAACCACCAGACAGGCGCAACTTTTCTCGCCCATCAGCTCATCGTCCATACTGACCAATGCGGCATGGATCACCATTGGGTGCCGCAACAGCAGGTTTTCAATCTCTTCTGCGGCGATCTTCTCTCCGCCACGGTTGATCTGATCTTTCTCTCGTCCCTGCACCGTGATGTAACCATCCCGATCGATGGCGATCAGATCACCAGAGCAATAGAATCCGTTAGCATCAAACGCGCTTGCGTTATGCTCAGGGCTATTGAAGTAACCGCGGAAAGTGTACGGACCGCGCGTCATCAGGCGTCCCGTCGCGCCCTGTGGTAACGGATTCCCGTCAGCATCTGCCACCCAGACCTCATCGTCAGGGCACATCGGCCGGCCCTGGGTATTGATAATGCGCTCCGGGCTGTCATCCAAACGGGTATAGTTCACCAGCCCTTCCGCCATACCGAAGACCTGCTGCAACTGGCAGCCAATCTCTTCCGGTATGCGAGCGGCAAGCGAAGCCGAAAGCCGCGCGCCTCCCACCTGCAACAGTTTCAGCGAAGCCAGTTGTGTGTTACTACCCCACTCCTGAATTGCCTGCAGCCACAGACTCACCGCTGGCGGTACCAACGCCGTCACGTTTACCTGATGCTGTTCAATCAACGGAAAGCACAACGTCGCACTCGGGTCTGCCGCCAGCACCACAGTTCCCCCCGCGAGGAAAACGCCCAGCGCACCAGGTGAACTCATGGCGTAGTTATGCGCGGCCGGGATCGCGCATAAATAGCGGGTCTCAGCGGTGAAATGGCAAATCTCGTTACTACGGCGCACGCTGTAGTAGTAATCATTGTGGGTGCGTGGAATCAGCTTTGGCGTCCCGGTCGTGCCGCCGGAAAGCTGAAAGTAAGCCACTTCATCAGCCGGTGATGGTGTCGCGGTAAACGCCGTTGCGGGTTGGCTTATTGCCGTTTGCAGATTGTGTTCGCCGTCATCATTGAGCAACTGAACCACGCGCACTGAATTGTGTTCGGCAACAAAGGTATTCAGAAAATCATCGCCACTGAATAACGCATGCTGGCGATCGGCAATCAGTAACACCGGTTTGATTTGCGTTGCGTAGGCGTTAAGTTCGTTGCGCTGATGGCTAAACAGTGCCAATACGGGGGCTACGCCCAGTTTGAGCAGTGCAAAGAAAGTGATATACAACTCAGCCACGTTGCCTAATTGCACCAGTGCGGTCTCGCCGGGTTTGAGCCCCTGATGACGCAGGCTGCAGGCAAGATTATCCGTCGCCTGGTTTAACTGGCTGTAGCTAAGATGGCGTTCCCCGTCAATCACCGCCGTATGGTCGCTATCGGCATGACGGGCCAGAATGTCGGTCAGCGGCAAATCCTGCCAGTAGCCTTTTTCACGGTAGCGGCGGGCAAACTCTTCCGGCCAACGGGTGAAAGGAATACTCATTATTGCTCCTTAGAGCCTGTCGATAAGGCCTGAATAGCCTGATAGACCAGGCGCTTAATGCAGTCCAAAAACATTCAACATGGTGGATAGCTTGGCACCCGTTTCACGCCACTCCGCAATCGGTGACGAGGCGGGCACAATGCCGGCTCCGGCGAAGAAACGTACCTGATTACGCAGCAGTTTCGCACAGCGGATCGTCACCACCCATTCGCCGTTGCCTTGCGAATCACACCAGCCAACAATGCCACCGAAAAGTTCGCGATCGAACGGCTCCAGTTCAGCAATCAGTTTCTGAGCAACCTGATGCGGGAAGCCACTTAGCGCCGGTGTTGGATGCAGCAGACAAGCCAGCGTCAGTGCGTTTTCCTGGGCATTGGCTTTACCTTCAAACGGGGTACCGAGATGCCAGAGCGTGGGCGTGGTGACCAGTTGCGGAGACGAAGGAAGTTGCAGCTCACTGCTGCGATCGCGCAGAACCGCTTTCATCGCCTGGGTGACCAGCTCGTGTTCATGGCGATCCTTCTCGGAAGCTAACAGACGGATCCCCGCCTCCCGGTCCAGAACATCGTCCGGTTGGCGACGCGCAGATCCCGCCAACGGCAGCGAACTGAAATGGTCGCCTTCTTTGCGTAACAGCAATTCCGGGCTGGCGCCGATCAGTACACCGCCATCGTCGATGGGCACATGGAAGTTGTAGCTTGCCGGGTTTTGCGCGATCAGCCGCTCCAGCAGTGCACCACTGTCGATATTGGCGTCGGCGGTCACATCAATCAGGCGTGACAGCACCACTTTGTCGACTTCCGGCGTTGCCGTCAGCGCCGCTGCTCTGGCGACCATATCTTCGAAAAAATCCTGCTCAGGAATCGATTTACGCTCAACGACATTCAGCGACTGATGGGCAGTAAAGTAACGTGCTGATTGCTGCTTTGCCGTGCGTGAGAAGCTTTGCCATGATTGGGGAATAAACAGCGACGAGGGCTGGCGGGTGTCAAAGGGAATGGCCCCTACCATAATGGGGTTTGCGATGCCCTGCGATTTGGCCTGCGCAAACAGTTTGTGCATTTTCTGTTGGAAAGGGCTGTCTGGTGAATCACCATCAATTGCCGGTTCCGCATAGCGGGCGAAGCATCCTGACGTCGTAAAACTACGATACGGCGACATAAAGAAAAAACTGTCGGGAGCGAGAGTTGCCATAGTCTGCGTTTTTTCCTCGGCCAGTGACGTGTCCATATCATCCTCCATAAAATGATAAAGGCTCTAATAATGATTATCATTTATATTTTCGGTCGCTAACCTAAAAGCAAAGCGTCGGTATGTCAACTCTTGTGGTAACACAATGTGCGACTTAGGCTTGCATCCCTGACGCGTAACAATGAAAATGAGAAGCATTAACTACATTGATAACAGGAAGCTTATTTGTGAGATTTTCCGCGTTTTACCGCACTGCGCTGTTACTGGCTGGACTCGCTATTTCAGGAATTTCTTTAAGCCATGCCGCTGACTGGCCGCGCCAGGTTACCGACAGCCGCGGCACGCACACGCTGGAACATAAGCCACTGCGCATTGTTTCCACCAGCGTCACGCTCACCGGTTCTTTGCTCGCCATTGATGCGCCTATCATTGCCAGCGGTGCCACGACACCGAATAACCGTATCGGTGACGCTCAGGGCTTTTTACGCCAGTGGAGCGACGTCGCCAAAGCACGCAAACTGAGCCGCCTGTATATTGGCGAGCCGAGCGCCGAAGCCGTTGCAGCACAAATGCCGGACCTGATTCTGGTCAGCGCCACCGGGGGAGACTCCGCGCTTGCGCTGTACGATCAACTGTCCACCATAGCCCCTACGCTTATCATTAATTACGACGACAAAAGCTGGCAGTCACTGCTGACACAATTAGGTGAAATCACCGGGCAGGAGCAACAGGCAGCGGCGCGTATTGCTGAGTTTGATAAGCAACTGCTCGCGGTAAAGCAACGTATCACCCTGCCGCCACAGCCGGTCAGCGCGCTGGTGTATACCGCAGCCGCGCACAGCGCCAACCTGTGGACGCCGGAGTCCGCGCAAGGCAAGCTGATGGAACAGCTCGGTTTCACGCTGGCGCCGCTACCTGCCGGGCTACATACCAGCCAGAGCCAGGGTAAACGTCACGACATTATCCAGCTTGGTGGTGAGAATCTGGCGGCCGGCCTGAACGGTGAAGCGCTGTTCCTGTTTGCAGGCGACAGCAAAGATGCCGAGGCGATTTACGCTAACCCACTGCTGGCACATCTGCCTGCCGTGCAAAACAAACGCGTTTATGCGTTGGGGACTGAAACCTTCCGTCTGGATTACTACAGCGCGACGCTACTGCTGCAACGTCTGTCGGCTCTGTTTTAATGGCCAGCGCCGGATGCGGCTAACGCCTTATCCGGCCTACAAACCGTAGAGCACAACGCGATCAGACATTCACGGGGACTTGCCGGAATCGGCGCACCTCTCCCAACAACAGCAGCAGCAACAGACCGACAATCACCAACCCAAACCCACTGACGCTTGCCGAGGCCGCAGGCGTCATCATCGCCCCCAGCCCCCCTAACAGCGCCGCGCCAATCGCATCACCGGTTACGTTCTGCGCGGTCCACAAACCGTTAATTCGCCCGAGCATCGCTTCCGGCGTCTGCGTCTGTAACAAGGTGTACTGCAACAAAGAACTGACCGCACTCAGCCAGCCAAACAGCGCCAGACAAACAACGCCCAGCTCCCAGACCGGCATCAGGCCGAACAGGCCGATAGCCAGGAAAGAGGCCACAGTTGATGCCAGCATAATCAGACCAGGACGCACGCTGTGTGCCAATTGCCCGCTGGTTAAAGCCCCGATGGCCGCGCCCAGGGGAATAGCCGCATACAGTAACCCAATCTGAGCGCTCGACATCTGCCAGTTAATCGCCAGTGCCGGGTACAGCACGCGCACAGCGCTCGCCATGGTCAACAGACCACCGAGCAGCGCAATGCCGCCAATCAGCGGGCTGGCGAACAGAAAACGGAACGCCGCCAACAGCGATGTCAACGGATGTTCACGCGGTTGTGGCGGAGGTGGTAACGCGGGAAGGCTCAGCAATGGCAGCAAGGTAATGAATGTACCCGCCGCCGCCAGGCCGTAGTTCCAGACCACGCCCCCGGTCGCCAGCAGCACCCCACCAAGCATTGGCGAAATCACCGATCCCAGACGCACCGTCAGCATGGTAATCGCCCCGGCTTGCATCAGATTTTCACGCCCGACCAGCGCAGGTGTCGCCGCCAGCAGTGCGGTGACACCCAGCGAGGCAAAAAAGCCATCCCATAAACCCAGAACATAGATAGCCAGCAACGACGGTTCGGGCAGCAGCGCGTTCAGGCACAGGCCAATAAAACCGATACCACAAGTTCCGCGGGCCAGCAGGATCACCTTTTTGCGCTCATAGCGATCGGCCAGTACGCCACCCACCATCAGACCAATAAACATGGCGCTCCCGGTCAGCGTAACCGACAAACCCACCTGCCAGGTCGACTGGGTCATCATCTGAATCTGTACCGGGACCGCAACCCCCAATAGCCCCAGAGAGACAATGGAAATAAAACGGGCGAGGAAAACAGCGCGAAATGCAGGATGGGTCTTTAACAGGCTGAGATTAAGCAGCCAGGATTGTCGATTCATTACAGAGCCTTACCAGGTACTTTTCAATATCCATTCAATGGCTGCACATGCTAACATATCCAAATAAGATCGATAACGATAATTACTATCATTATCAGGGAAGTTGATATGTCATGCTCTGTTTCCGCGACACGCGCCTTCGCCGTGCCCGGACTGTTGTTACTCCTTGTTCTCACCACGGCTTTAAGTCTGGTTATTGGCGCCAAGTCGCTGCCCGCCTCCGTGGTATTTGATGCACTCACCGGCAGTTGTCAAAGCGCCGATTGCACCATCGTGCTGGACGCGCGACTCCCGCGTACGCTGGCTGGGCTCCTCGCAGGGGGTGCACTGGGCCTGGCGGGCGCGCTGATGCAAACGCTCACCCGTAACCCGCTGGCCGATCCGGGTATTCTTGGCGTCAATTCCGGGGCCAGCTTCGCGATTGTTTTAGGTGCGTCGCTGTTTGGCTTTTCCTCCCCGCAAGAACAACTGCTAATGGCTTTTTCCGGGGCTCTCGCAGCCTCACTGATTGTGGCTTTTACCGGTAGTCAGGGCGGTGGACAGCTCAGCCCGGTACGCCTGACATTGGCCGGTGTTGCGCTGGGTGCTGTTCTGGAAGGATTATCCACCGGAATCGCCCTGCTCAACCCGGATGTCTACGACCAGTTGCGTTTCTGGCAAGCCGGTTCGCTGGATATCCGCAGCCTGCAGACGCTGAAAGTCGTGCTGGTCCCGGTCCTGATTGCCGGTGCTGTCGCGCTGTTTCTTAGCCGTGGTCTGAATAGCCTCAGTCTGGGGAGCGACACCGCAACGGCGTTGGGCAGCAAAGTTGCGCGTACCCAGTTTATCGGCCTGTTGGTGATTACCGTACTGTGCGGAAGTGCGACCGCCATCGTCGGCCCTATCGCCTTTATCGGCCTGATGATGCCGCATATGGCACGCTGGCTGGTGGGCGCAGATCATCGCTGGTCGCTGCCCGTCACTCTGCTGGCCACCCCTTCTCTGCTGCTGATTGCCGATATCATCGGTCGTCTGATTGTGCCCGGCGAACTGCGCGTCTCGGTCGTCAGCGCGTTTATCGGCGCGCCGGTTCTCATCTTCCTGGTACGCCGCAAACAGCGCGGAGGTGGCGCATGATGCATCTCTCCCGTCGCCTGATTATCAGTTGTCTGCTGCTGGTCGTCGGTTGCCTGGCCGTTGGATTGTGGAGCCTGCGCAGCGGTGCCGTTATGCTCGAGACCCAGCAAATTATTGCCGCCCTGCTCGGCGATGCACCGCGTAGCATTACGCTGGTGGTGACCGAGTGGCGTTTACCACGCGTGTTGATGGCGCTGCTGATTGGCGCGGCGCTGGGCGTTAGCGGCGCGATATTCCAGTCATTGATGCGCAACCCGCTGGGTAGCCCGGACGTGATGGGTTTCAATACCGGTGCCTGGAGTGGCGTACTGGTCGCAATGGTGCTGTTTGGTCAGCATCTTACCGCCATCGCGCTGGCGGCAATGCTCGGTGGGGTCCTGACTTCGCTGGTAGTCTGGGCGTTGGCCTGGCGCAACGGCATCGACACCTTCCGACTGATCATCATCGGGATCGGCATTCGCGCTATGCTGGTGGCCTTCAACACCTGGCTGCTGCTGAAAGCGTCCTTAGAAACTGCGCTGACCGCCGGGCTGTGGAACGCCGGATCGCTCAACGGTCTGACCTGGGCGAAGACCTGGCCTTCAGCGCCGCTGATTATCGTGATGTTGGGGTGCGCCGCGCTGTTGGTACGTCGCCTGCGTTTACTGGAAATGGGTGATGACAGCGCCTGTGCGCTTGGTGTCAGCGTTGAACGCTCACGTCTGATGATGATGCTGGTCGCAGTGGTGTTGACCGCTGCGGCCACCGCGCTGGCAGGCCCTATCTCGTTTATTGCCCTGGTGGCCCCACATATCGCGCGTCGGCTTAGCGGCACGGCACGTTGGGGATTAACGCAGTCGGCGCTGTGCGGCGCCCTGTTACTGCTGATGGCCGATTTATGCGCTCAGCAGCTCTTTATGCCTTATCAGCTTCCGGTTGGCGTTGTCACCGTAAGCCTCGGCGGTATTTACCTTATCGTCTTGTTAATTCAGGAGTCCCGCAAAAAATGACCGAATCAGTAGCCCGTTTGCGTGGCGACCAGTTAACGCTGGGTTATGGCAAATTTACCGTGGCAGAAAACCTTAATGTCTCGATCCCCGATGGTCACTTCACTGCCATTATTGGGCCCAACGGTTGTGGAAAGTCCACGCTGCTGCGTACATTGAGTCGTCTGATGACACCCGCGCACGGCAACGTCTGGCTCGACGGTGAACATATTCAACATTACCCCAGTAAAGAGGTTGCTCGCAGAATTGGCCTGCTGGCGCAAAATGCCACCACGCCGGGCGATATTACCGTGCAGGAGCTGGTTGCTCGTGGGCGTTACCCACATCAACCTTTATTTACACGCTGGCGTAAAGAAGATGAAACCGCGGTAACCCATGCGATGCAGGCCACGGGGATCACGCATCTGGCGGCGCAAAGTGTGGATACCCTCTCCGGCGGTCAACGCCAACGCGCGTGGATAGCGATGGTGCTGGCACAAGAAACGTCGATTATGCTGCTCGACGAACCGACCACCTGGCTGGATATCAGCCATCAGATTGATCTGCTGGAGCTGCTGAGTGAGCTAAACCGGGAGAAAGGTTACACGCTGGCCGCCGTTCTGCACGACCTGAATCAGGCATGTCGCTATGCCACCCATCTGATTGCACTTCGTGATGGAAAGATCGTTGCCGAGGGTGCGCCGAAAGAGATTGTCACGGCAGAGCTCATTGAAAAAATCTATGGGCTGCGGTGTATGATTATCGACGATCCGGTTGCCGGAACGCCGTTAGTGGTCCCGCTAGGACGTACAGCAAACAGGTAAATCGCGCCACCTCCGCAGAGGTGGCGAGTCCATTTATTGGATATCTTTGAGCACGTCACGCATGACTGGCCCAATCTTCTCGAAAGCCATCGGCGTAATGATATCGACGTGCGCGCAGTCCTGGCGATAAACATCCAGACTGGAAATCCACGGCGACCAACTGCGTTCCGGGCTGACTCCCGGCGGTAACGTGCGTTCAGCAACAAACAGCGTCGCGTGTCCCGCAAAAGGTACGCTATGTGCCGTACTCAGCAGTCGAACCGCATCGGCGTAGTTACCTTCGATGGCGCTAAACAATGCGTCGGACGCATTGCCCTGCTGAGCCATCAGAAACGCCTCCCGCTCACGATCAATTTCCGCCAACACTTCCGGGTCGAGTCCATTGGCCTCTTTTTCCGACCAATTTTGCGTTTCCGGGGGCCAGGTATCCAGCAGACCGAGAAACGCGACCGTTTCTCCGCGCGCATGTAATCGGGCAGCAATGCCCTGCGCCAGCGTACCGCCCAACGAGTACCCGATCAGATAATAAGGCCCATGAGGTTGCTGACGAAGTAACGTTGCCAGGTGCTGTTCGCACACCGCATCCAGGTTTTCTGCTGTCTGCATCGGGCCATCCGGTCGCGGCGACTGGATACCCATAATCGACCACTGTGGGGGAAGGTAGCGCGACAACACGCTAAACTGCCAGGCGAAACCTGATGCCGGATGGAAACAGAACAGCACAGGCCCATCGCTCTCACGTAGCGGCAGCAACGTTTCAAATCCCAGCCGTTGCGACTGCTCGTCATCATTGCTATCCAGCAATGCGCTGAGCTGTTCGACGGTCGAAGCCACCATAATCTGCCCAGGCGTTACCTGGCGCTCAAAAATGCGGCTCAATTGTGCCGCCAGCTTCATCGCCAGCAGAGAATGCCCGCCAAGCGCAAAGAAATCCGCTTCAACATCATTGACCTCACAACCCAGCAAGGCCGTGAACGCCTGAGCAATCGTGGTTTCAGTCCCTGCTCGCGGTGCCCGCCCTTTCTGGCGTGACGTTAGTTGTGGCATCGGTAACGCTTTACGATCCAGCTTACCGTTGGCGCTGAGTGGTAGCTCCGCCAGTTGCAGCAGCACTGTCGGTACCATATGTGCAGGCAGGGTTGCGCGCAGACTCTCGCGCAATGCCGGAATATCCAGCGGTAAACCCGATTGTGACACCAGATAGCCCACTAACTGGCGCGCATCGCCGCCTGTCGCTACCGCCTGATTGAATACGCAGGCATGGGCAACAGCATGCTCAACATCAGGCAACTGCTGCATCACCCGATCAATCTCGCCCAGTTCAATACGCTGCCCACGGATTTTTAGCTGGTCATCACTGCGCCCAAGATATTCCACCGCACCATTTTCCAGCCAGCGCGCCACGTCTCCGGTACGGTACATACGTTCGCCAGGGTTAAAGGGATCGGCAATAAAACGGCTCGCCGTCAGATCTGGTCGGCCAAGATATCCCTGCGCCAGTTGGATCCCCGTCAGGTACAGGTCACCGGCGACACCAATGGGCACTGGACGCATCATGGCATCGAGGATCCGCAAACCGGTATTCCAGACCGGATAGCCGATGGGTACGCTGTTGCCGGTCACGGCAGCGAGTTCCTCACCCCAGGCTGGATACCAGCTGACATCTACCGCCGCCTCGGTTGGCCCATACAAATTGTGCAGCGGCGCATGGGTCAGTTGCTCCCATTCGCGGCACAGCTCTGCCGGCAGCGCTTCACCGCTACAAAACACCTGTTTCAACGTGGAGCAGCTTTCCCGCGCCGTTTCTGGCGTCAGTGAGGTCACAAACGCCGCCAGCATCGACGGTACAAAGTGCGTTGTCGTTACCCCAAACCGCGCGAAGAACTGTTGCATCGCCAGCGGGTCACGATGTGCCTCTGGTTCAGCCATCACCAATTTTGCGCCGGCAATGAAGGGCCAGAAAAATTCCCAGACCGAAACATCAAAACTGCATGGCGTTTTTTGCGCCACCACATCGTCGACTGTCAGCGGATAGTGATTCTGCATCCATAGCAGGCGGTTAACGATGGCGGTTTGCCCCACCATCACCCCTTTTGGTCTGCCCGTCGAGCCTGAGGTGAAGATGATATAGGCCGTATGATTTGGTCGTGATAATGCTAATGGTGTGTCATCTTGCTCTGGTAGCGGCGCGGTGTAGCACAGGCTTTCCAGCCCAGGGATATCGCTAAAACGAACCCGTTGTTCATCAGTGGTGATAAGCAACGTAGGTTTAGCGTCTTCCAGCATCATCCGCAGGCGATCATCCGGATATCCGGTATCCAGCGGTAACCAGGCGGCCCCCGCTTCGACGATACCGTGCAGCGCCAGCGTCAGGAAAACGGAGCGCGGTAAGGCAACCGCCACACTGTCCCCAGGGCGCACACCGCGTTCGCGCAGCAATTTTGCCAGTGCCACCACCTGCTGACGCATTTCGCGATAGCTAAACTGATAACGGGCATCGGCCAGCGCCGGCGCATCCGGTGTTTTGCTGGCTTGCCCAGCCACCAGCGCACTCAATGTGGTGGAAGGGATCGTCACTGCCGTATTGTTAATTGTCGCCAGCTGTTCGTGCTCAGACGCCAGCAGCATCTCTGCATCCCCGCAGCGTAGCGCCGGATTTGCGGCAAATTGCGCGATAAGCGCCGTTAAACGCGAAGCATGTTGTGCCAACGTAGCGGCGTCATATCGCTGCTTATTCGCCAGAATCTCAATGCTCAACCCGCCGTTTTCATCCGGGAACAGCGCCAGTTCCAGATCGTTAACCGGCCCCGTCGCCAGCGTATGGGTTTGTGCCTGCACGCCAGGAATATTCAACTGATAGTCAAAGATCTTCACGTTCAGCACCGGGCCAAACAGCGGTTCAGCCCCGGCAGCACGCCCGCTGTCACGGACAATTTGTTCGGCATCATAGCGCTGGTGTCGGCGCATTTTCTTCATCTGGCTGGCCAGTCGTTGCGCAAGCACAGGGAGACTTTCTGCTGCATCAAGTCTCACACCAAAGGGCAGGACATTTAACACCGGTCCGGTAGCGGTAAGCGCCGCTGATCCCATGCGGCGCATAAAGATAAACCCGGCGGCATAGTCCATTCGGCTGCATAAACGACCGAGCCACAATGCAACCAGCGCCAGCGCCAGATCCGCACGCTGAACATCTGGCATACGCGACGCAAGCAGGCGGAATGAACCTTCAGGTGCCGTTAACTTCATCCGAATAATATCCGCGCTGGCTGAGCGACCCGGCAGCGGTTTGTTCGACAATGAAGCCGGCGGCGGCAGTTGTTGGCGTTGCTCAGCCCAGAATGCGCGATCACGTTGCCAGGCATCGCTTTGACGATACTGTTGATACTCTTCCACGACCTCGGCAAACGGCGTAAATGGCGAGGCTGGCGTGGATTCACCGCGCAGCCACGCTGTGTAAATTGCAGCAATCTGGCGGGTAATAGCTGGGAAACTAAAGCCATCAACCAGTAAGTGATGATAGCGTTGATACCAGTACCAGCGTTTATCTCCCACCTGAATGAGCAGATGGAAGACCAGCGGCTTGCCGCCGTCAACGCGAAGATCCTGTTGCAGATCCGCCCGCATCAACGCGCGTGCCGCCTCGTGCGGACTGGACTCATCGCGTAAATCGAGTATGTCAGGTTCAGCAAAGGTGAGCGTAGGATCAACCCATTGCCAGATTTCACCGTTATCCTCAGTGAACTGCATCCGCAGGGTATCCGCATGCTCCAGACCGGCCACGACCGCCTTTGCCAGCAGTGGTGCATTCAGTTCACCGGTTAATTCGACATAGTGTGCAACGCTCCACGCCGAGGGCAATGTGGAGAGCTTTTCTGCCATCCAGATCCCTGGCTGGGCCGCAACTAAGGGTAAGCGCTGAGTCATTGCGCCTCCTGTACATCGACATAGTTCGCTGGCGTCAGCGTGGTCCAGTTCGCATCCAGCCATTGCTGGCAGACTTCCTGCGACTGCGGTTCACACGCAACCGTCCAGCCAGCAGGAAGTGAGCACTGCTGAGGCCAGAGGCTGAATTGACGTTGTGGGTTTTGCAGAATGTAAAACTGTCCCTGCGGGTTATCGAAGGGGTTACTGAATTCCATACTCAACTCCTGTCGTGGAACATCGTCCGGTTAAAGCGTGTCAGTGAGCGGTTGCCAGAGCGTCATCAGCCCTTGCATTAAACCGCCGCGCCAGCAAAGCGCATCATGTCCACCCTCAACCTGACGCCAGAAAATAGACTGTGGTGCAGAGGGAAATTGGGCAAATAGCGCCTGATTAGCACGAAAAATAATCGGCTCGCGGGTCCCGGCTTCCAGCACAATACGTAAACCCTGAACGCTTAGCGTTCCGGCCTTCAGTTGTTCAATAATCACGCCATCCTGATGGCCACCGCGATGCGGCCACCAATAAGATCCGGACTGACTGAGTACGCAGCCAAACCGATCCGGCCAGTTCAGTCCGGCATACAGCGAAGCCAAACCGCCAAAACTTTGCCCGGCAACCACCGTACGCTGCGGGTCGTCGCTGAATGGCGTCGTGGTCTTCACCCGCGGCAATAATTCCTGCTGAACTGCCAGCCAAAAATCAGCGTTACACGGCAACTCATGGCTGCGATGCGGCGTGTCAATGGCATCAATCAGGAGATATACCGCGGGAGGAAGCTGGCCACGATGAGTGAGTGAGGTCAGAGCCGGCCAGACCGGCATACTCTGTGCCCAAAATTGTCCGTCCAGCAGAATAGCCAGGGGACGTTCTTCCGGGTTGGCTTCACCGGTGGTGAAAACCCACACCCGGCGCGTATTACCCAACCGGTCACTGTGCCATTGCAGGCATACGGCGGGCGAGCCGGGGTTTTCAGGGCGATCCCATCCCGGCTGTACGGGAGCATCTGGCATCTCCAGGGCGGACACCGCATGCCCCCGGCCCCCTTTCCAGCTTTGAGTATTGAGAGGGTCCGCAATAGCCTGTGGCAACAGTTGTCGCCAGCCTTCGCGTAGCACAGTGCGATCGGGCGTTTCACCCGGTGCCAGTGAGGCAAAAATATCGTTTCGATCGGAGGGGATAAAACAGTAGCTGCCGCGCCAGTTAGCGCTCAGGGAAATGCTCCAGCACCAAACATTCGTCCCATCAATACGTCTCATCGACTGGGGGACGGCATTTTGATGATGATCGGTAACGCCCGTGATGTAGACCCACACCCGGCGAATGGCTGAATCTTTTTCGGTTCCCTGTGGGTCACGCCACCAGAACGTTACGCGGTAATCTCCGTTGTCTTCACGCTCCCATTCAGGGCCATTTTTTGACTGCCACCACGCCTCGCTTCCCATCATTAACGCCGTCACCGTCATAACCCCATGTTTATTGTGAAATTTTATATCTGAGCGTGAAATATATTGATAATATTATTGATAACTATTTGCATTTGCAATAGCGTATTGACGCGCTGTGGGAAGCGCGCACAGTTTTTCACCACTTATAAACCGACCTGGCGCTGCGTACTTTTTCTGGAACGGAGGGTTTACGCAGATGCGGGCGACATCAGGCCTGGTGCCCAAAACGGCACACGGGTACTCGTGGCTAAAAGAAAGCAGGACATACAATGAACAACAAGATTCATTCACTGGCCTTATTGGTCAATTTAGGGATTTACGGGGTAGCACTGCCCGCGATGGCAGAAGATAAAACCGATAGCGCCGCCGTCTCTCATGAAGACACCATCGTCGTCACCGCCGCTCAGCAGAACCTGCAGGCTCCAGGCGTTTCAACCATCACCGCTGATGAAATTCGTAAGAACCCTCCGGCTCGCGACGTCTCGGAAATCATCCGTACCATGCCTGGTGTGAACCTGACTGGTAACTCAACCAGCGGTCAGCGCGGCAACAACCGCCAGATCGATATTCGCGGCATGGGGCCAGAAAACACCCTGATTTTGATCGACGGTAAACCGGTGACCAGCCGCAACTCAGTGCGTCAGGGGTGGCGTGGTGAGCGTGATACCCGCGGTGATACCGCCTGGGTACCACCAGAAATGATTGAACGCATTGAAGTCCTGCGCGGCCCGGCAGCAGCACGCTACGGCAACGGCGCGGCAGGTGGTGTGGTGAATATCATCACCAAAAAAGGCAGTAGTGAATGGCACGGTTCATGGGATACCTATTTCAACGCGCCGGAGCACAAAGACGAAGGTTCGACCAAACGCACCAACTTTAGCCTGAATGGCCCGCTGGGCGGAGATTTCAGCTTCCGTCTGTACGGTAACCTCGACAAAACCCAGGCAGACGCGTGGGACATCAACCAGGGCCATCAGTCAGAACGTACAGGTACGTATTCCAATACCTTACCGGCCGGTCGCGAAGGGGTGATCAACAAAGATATCAACGGTATTGTGCGTTGGGATTTCGCCCCACTTCAGTCACTGGAACTGGAAGCGGGTTATAGCCGCCAGGGCAACCTGTACGCGGGTGACACGCAAAATACCAACACTAACCAGCTGGTGAAAGATAACTACGGTAAAGAAACTAACCGTCTGTACCGTCAGAACTACTCGCTGACCTGGAACGGCGGCTGGGATAATGGTGTCACCACCAGCAACTGGGTGCAGTACGAACACACGCGTAACTCTCGCACGCCGGAAGGTCTGGCCGGGGGAACAGAGGGGATCTTCGACCCGACTGCTTCACAAAAATATGTCGATGCCGACCTGAATGACGTCATGCTGCACAGTGAGATCAGCATTCCGTTGGATCTGCTGGTCAATCAAAACCTGACGCTGGGTACTGAATGGAACCAGCAGCGCATGAAGGACATGCTGTCTAACTCGCAGACCTTTATGGGCGGTAATATTCCAGGCTACAGCAGCACCGATCGCAGCCCATATTCGAAAGCCGAGATCTTCTCTCTGTTTGCCGAAAACAACATGGAGTTGACCGACAGCACCATGCTGACGCCGGGCCTGCGTTTCGATCACCACAGCATTGTGGGCGACAACTGGAGCCCGTCGCTGAACCTGTCCCAAGGTCTGGGCGATGACTTCACCCTGAAGATGGGTATCGCGCGCGCCTATAAAGCACCGAGTCTGTATCAGCTCAACCCGAACTACATTCTGTACAGCAAAGGTCAGGGTTGCTACGCCACCGGTTCCGCAACCGGTATTGGCTGCTACATGATGGGTAACGATGACCTGAAAGCTGAAACCAGCATCAACAAAGAGATTGGTCTGGAGTTCAAACGTGACGGCTGGCTGGCTGGCGTTACCTGGTTCCGCAACGATTACCGTAACA
Organism: Citrobacter sp. Awk 2; assembly: GCF_028069815.1. Classification (NCBI taxonomy): domain Bacteria; kingdom Pseudomonadati; phylum Pseudomonadota; class Gammaproteobacteria; order Enterobacterales; family Enterobacteriaceae; genus Citrobacter; species Citrobacter sp. Awk 2. Next base: position 7,094 of record NZ_JANEWL010000051.1, on the reverse strand, counting down.
AGATTGAAGCGGGTACGGTACCGTTTGACAGAACCTCTATCAGCAAGAAAAACGCAACTACGGGCAAGACCACCACAACCTATACCGATATCTATCAGTGGGAAAATATTCCTAAAGCGGTGGTGGAAGGTCTGGAAGGAACGTTGAACGTGCCGGTTAGCGAAACCGTTACCTGGACCAACAACATCACTTACATGCTGCAAAGCAAGAATAAAGAGACTGGCGAACGTCTGTCGATTATTCCGGAATACACGCTGAACTCAACATTGAGCTGGCAGGCTCGTGAAGATCTGTCACTGCAATCCACCTTTACCTGGTACGGCAAACAGCAGCCGAAGAAATACGATTATCAGGGTAAACCGGTGACCGGCAGCTCGGCACAAGAAGTGAGTCCGTACAGCATCGTCGGCCTGAGCGCGACCTGGGACGTGACCAAAAACGTCAGCCTGACCGGCGGCGTGGATAACGTCTTTGACAAACGTCTGTGGCGTGAAGGCAATGCCCAGACCACTGGCGATATCGTTACCGGTAATTATATGGCGGGCGCTGGCGCGTACACCTATAACGAACCGGGTCGGACGTGGTTCATGAGCGTGAATACCCACTTCTGATAACGCTTTCCCTCTCCTCGCTGCGAGGAGAGGGAAATTATAACTATCATGCACACCACGCACACACCGCTCACTTTCGCAGACCACACGCTGCACATGGTCGAGTTCGATCCCAACAGCTTTCACGAACACGATCTGCTCTGGCTCCCCCACCACTCTCAGCTTCTGTCCAATGGACGTAAGCGTAAAGCTGAGCACTTAGCAGGACGTATCGCTGCAATACATGCTTTACGTGAATACGGTATCAAAACGGTGCCCGGCATCGGCGAGCAGCGACAACCGCTGTGGCCACATGGCCTCTTTGGCAGTATCAGCCATAGCGCAACAACGGCACTGGCTGTCGTCTCACGCCACCCCGTCGGACTGGACATTGAGGCTATTTTTTCGCAGCAGGTCGCAGCCGAGCTGACTGACAGTATTATCGACAATACTGAGCGACAGGTTTTGCTTCACGCGTCACTCCCCTTTCCGCTCGCCTTAACCCTGGCCTTCAGCGCCAAAGAGAGCCTGTATAAGGCATTTTCCACTCAGGCATCCGGGTTACCAGGTTTCACCAGCGCAAAAATTACCGCACTCACGAATCAGCAATTAACATTGCAAATCATGCCATCATTTTCGCCTAATCTCGCCAATCAGGAAATTAACGTGCATTGGTTTCAACGCGATAAAAACATCATTACCCTGTGTGTACCCACGCTGTCAGGATCGTGATCCTTTTCTCCTTTTAAGAAATTAGCTGCGCAAATCGTAGACAGTTCGATTATCTCGACTTATCGTTAATTTGAATAATAAATCATATTTGAATAAATATTCAAAGTGGAGAAAAAGATGAACAAGACCCTGATTAAATCCGTATTACTGGCCTCGATCCTTACCGCATCGGGTTCGCTGTATGCTGCCGACAACGGACTGATTGCGATTATCACCCCTTCACACGACAACCCGTTCTTTAAAGCCGAAGCCGACGGCGCGGTCGCCAAAGCGAAAGCGCTGGGATATACCACGCTGGTCGCCTCTCATGATGATGATGTCAATAAACAAAACCAACTGATTGAGACCGCCATAGCCCGAAAAGCGAAAGCCATCATTCTCGATAACGCGGGCGCCGATGCCACCGTTGGTCCACTGGAAAAAGCCAAAGCGGCGGGCGTGCCTGCATTCCTCATCGATCGTGAAATTAATAAGACCGGCATCGCAGTCGCGCAAATCGTGTCGAACAACTACCAGGGCGCGCAGCTCGGCGCAGAGAAATTCGCCAAACTACTGGATGGAAAAGGCAAGTACGTTGAGCTGTTGGGACGCCAGTCCGACACCAACGCGCATGTGCGCTCACAGGGGTATCACGATGTGCTCGACGACTATCCGGATATGAAAATGGTCGCCCAGCAAACGGCGAACTGGAGCCAAACTGAAGCGTTTACCCGTATGGAAGCTATTTTACAAACCAACCCTGATATCGTCGGCGTCATTTCCGGCAACGACACCATGGCGCTGGGCGCAGAGGCTGCCCTGAAGGCTGCTGGGAAAAACAATGTCATCGTGGTGGGTTTTGACGGCAGCGACTACACCCGAGATTCCATTATCAACAAGAGCAACATTAAAGCGACCGTCCTTCAACCCGGCTGGCAGCAGGCACAAATGGCGGTTGAGCAGGCTGATTACTACCTGAAAAACGGCAAAGCGCAGAAAGAAGAAAAACAGCTCATGGATTGCGTGCTGATTGATGAAACCAATGCCAGCAAGCTGAGTAAATTCAACCTGAGCCACTAAGCGGAGGCACTATGTCGTTAACACAATGGGGTGCTGCACTGGTTGGGTGCGCCACCCTGTTGCTGACGGCCTGCACGGTAGTTGACCTCGACGAAAACGGCAACCCCATCATCCCGGCCGATCCACAGGCCAAAGCCAGTTTCGACAATCAAACACCCGAGCAGATCGCGCAACAAACCTGGCAATCCCGCGTCCTGGATGCGGCAAAGCAACACGCTCTGGATGCGTCAGCGCTGAGCGCACGCCTGAAGACGCCCTCACCCACCGCCGAGAGCGTATTTGTACGCCTGACCAGTCAGATTGAGAACGTCGACACCACCAATGCGCGCGAGAAAAGCATTGTGATGAGGGTCAATGACGCCCCTGTCACCATCCAAATAGGCCCGGTGATGCGCGGCAATGCCATTCGCGATGCAAGTGGGTTTAAGTTTGAAGACTTCACTAACCAGGTTCAGTTTGCCCAGCTTTCCCGGGCGTATAACCGCGAAGCGGTAAAACACTTGCCCGCAGTGGACGAAAGCTGGCAAGGGAAGCGTGCCACGGTACTGTTCGCCGTAACGCTGAGTGCTGGAAAAGCGGAAAACGCGGCAGCGTTAGCGCTAGAACAGGAGGCACACTGATGAATAATTCCTCAGCAGATGACATCATCCTGCGCACACATGCCATCTCAATGCTGTTTCCCGGCACGATTGCGCTGGACAGCGTGGATTATCAGGTGTGGCGCGGTAAGGTCAACGTGATTATTGGCGAAAACGGTGCGGGGAAATCCACGCTGATGAAGATCCTCGCCGGTGTTCAGCAGCCCAGCAGCGGCGAGATGACGCTCAATGGCAACCCTGTTCGCTTCGCCAATACCCGGGACGCCGCGGCGCACGGGATTGGTATGGTGCATCAGGAACTTAACCTGTTTGAGAATCTCACCGTCGCGGAAAATATTTTCCTTGGTCGGGAGATCCAAAAAGGCATGACCCCCATTGATGAGGCCGAACAGGAGAAGCGTACTGCGGAGCTGCTAACCCGGCTCGATCAGCCCATTTCACCCCGCGATCTGGTCGGCAATCTCAAAGTTGGACAGCAACAGTTGGTTGAAATCGCCAAAGCGTTGGCGGAGGACGCTGACATTCTAATCCTCGACGAACCCACCTCGGCGCTGAGTAAAACCGAAGTCGAGATCCTGTTTCGCGTGATTCGCGAACTGACTCGCCAGGGCGTTTCGATAATCTACATCTCTCATCGACTCGAAGAATTGATGGCGATTGGCGATGTGATCACCATTTTACGCGATGGCAAATTCCAGGCCGAAGCCAGAGTTAGCGATATCGATGTGCCGTGGATTGTGCGCGAAATGTTGGGCAGCGACCCGGTGAGTAATTTTCTTGAGCCAGGTCGCTCGTTCGGCGCGCCGGTTCTCGAAGCGGAACATATTACCTGCGTCAATGCCGCTGGCAATGCGGTGGTCAACGACGTCACCTTTAACGTCCGCGCGGGCGAAATTGTCGGTATCTATGGACTGATGGGGGCCGGACGAACCGAATTGTTCGAGTGCTTGCTGGGTACTGAGCGCAACTACCTCGGTAAACTGTGGCTCGACAGCAAGCCAGTTCCACAGCGCTTAACCACCGCCGACCGCATTCGTATGGGAATGAGTCTGGTACCGGAAGATCGCAAGCGCACAGGCATTTTCCCCATTTCTTCTGTTGCCAGCAATCTGACTATTGCCAGCCTGTGGCGTCGCCTGCAGCGCGGTTTTGCCATCGCCCGCAAAGATGAGGAGGCCGTCGTCGCCAGCACAATTGGTAATTTGTCGATCAAAGTGTCCTCACCGGATGTTGAAATCCAGGCGCTGAGCGGGGGTAACCAGCAGAAAGTGGTGATTGGTCGCTCCCTACTTACCAATCCCAAAATTCTGTTCCTTGATGAGCCCACACGCGGCATTGACGTTGGTGCGAAAGCCGATGTGTTTCGCATGATGGTACAGCTTTCACAACAGGGTATTGCCGTTGTCTTCTCCACCTCGGATTTAAAAGAAATTATGGCGGTATCTGACCGCATTCTGGTGATGTCTGGCGGCAAGCTCACGGCCGATATTACTCGCGATCGTGCCGAAGAATCGGCGCTGGTCACCGCAAGTGCTCAGGGGTTCTGACATGAAAACACTACAATCTGCCGTCGTCGCACCGCGAGCCGGTGTCACCTTCTCGCGGGAAAATATCCTGCTGCTGATCCTGAAATTACGTACCTTTATTGCGCTGTTTCTGATCGTCGGATTTTTTGCCTTCACCGTCCCCGGATTCCTCTCTGGCGGCAGCATGGTCATTATGATCAAGCACATCGCCATTAACGCGTTTCTGGCGCTGGGAATCACCTTTGTCATTATTACTGCCGGCATTGATCTCTCGATTGGCGCTACGCTTGGGCTGTGCGGCATGATTGCCGGATGGCTGATCACCAAAGGCATTGTATTGCCCATGTTTGGCATCGCTATCTTCCCCAGCGTCTGGGTGATTGTACCTGTCGTACTGCTGATTGGCGGATTGATTGGCGCAGCAAATGGCTGGATTATTACGCGCTATAACGTCGCACCTTTTATTTGTACGCTGGGCACCATGTACGTATTGCGCGGCGCGGCGATGCTGACCTCTGACGGACAAACATTCCCCGGACTTTCCGGCAATCCACAGTTGGGTAACACCGGTTTTGATGAAATTGGCGCGGGAACTCTGTTTGGTATTCCGTGGGCCATCTGGATGATGATTGTGCTGGCGCTGGTTATTGCCTACGTTGCCCGCCGTCTGCCCTTTGGCCGCCACGTGTACGCCATCGGCGATAACGAACGCGCTGCTGAACTGTCCGGCGTAAAAGTGAGGCAGGTAAAAATCTGGGTGTACACCCTGTCTGGACTATGTGCTGCAATTGCCGGAATAGTTGTTTCAGCACAACTTTCCGCCAGTCATCCGGCCAACGGTACAGCATTTGAGATGAACGCCATTGCCGCCGTTGTACTTGGTGGTACGTCGCTGGCCGGCGGTCGTGGCACCATCTTAGGCACGTTGATTGGCGCTTTCGTTATCGGTTTTCTGGCCGATGGTCTGGTGATGATGGGCGTCAGCGAGTTCTGGCAAATGGTGATTAAGGGCATCGTGATTATTGTCGCGGTCATTATCGACCAGATGCAAAACCGGATGCAGCAAAAAGCCGCAGTGGTTGCGCAAAAGGCGGCGATGGAAAGTCAGTAGCCCTGAAATTACGCCTGTTGGCACTGCGCTTATCAGGCCCAGGTCGTGTATGACATATGGGCCTGATAATGCGCCGCCATCCGGCAGTGGGGAAATTTTATTTCATGACGGCTTCAGCCTGCCCTGCCGAAACCTTATCATCCAGTTTAAACATCATCAGCAATCCCAAACTAATGGCATGGAAAATTGCAGGAATCCCGGCAATTAAGAACATAATCGCCGTCATCGTTTCCGATGACACCGCCTCACCCGCTTTGTAACCGCTAAGGGAGAGCACTAGCCCAACCATCCCACCCGCCAGCGCCAGACCAACCTTCATCGAAAAGAGCGTACCGGCAGCGACAGCCCCAGACATTCTGACGCCGGATTTGTCTTCACAATAGTCGGCACAATCAGAAGGCAGCGCCCAGGCAGTAATCGAGCCAAGTTCAGCCATCAATACCGACAGCACCAGTAGAACACATGCCAGTGAGATTTGTTCAGGGTTAACGAAATAGAGACATAATGCCGCCATGCCACCGCCCAGTTGCGCCACCTTCAGCGTACCTAATTTCGAGAGTTTGTTGCGCTTAATCAGTTGAATAGCAATCATCGGCGCAATGATCCCCGCAATCGCTGTAGCCGAAAGCAGACCAGAAACAAAGCCATCCCCACGATTCAGGAAATACTTCACAAAATAAATAGTCACACTGCCTTTAATTACAAAAGCAATGGAGCTGGTAATTTTGAACAGATAGAAAACAACCACCGGTTTCGCTTTCAGCATAATTCCCAGTTGTTTGGTAAACGGGACTTTATCCGTCTCCACGCTAACCTGATATCGCTCCTTTGTTCCCCAGAAACAGAGCAGCATAAATGCCGTGGCCAGTACGGCAATAAAGCTCATCGCCATCATGTAGGCGCGTGCTTCATCGGTTTTTCCATACCAGGCGACGAAAATCGGCACTACCATTGAGCAGATAAGAAAGGCCATTTTAGCCAGTGGGAAACGCCAGGAGTTGGCGCTTAAACGATCCATGGGATCGGCGGTGAGTGTCGTCAACAACGCCACATACGGCACCACCGTGGAGGCATACATCAGGATCAGAAATAGATAGGTAATCACTGCATAGACTAGCTTTCCAGTGGGTGAAAAGTCCGGCGCCAGAAAGACTAAAAAACAGGAAATACCATAAGGGATCGCCAACCAGAGCAAAAAAGGACGATACGAGCCGTGCTTTGTCCGCGTGCGATCGGAGATATTACCGATAAATGGATCATAGAAGGCATCAACCAGACGGGCAACAATAAACAATATCCCCATCGCCGCTGCCGAAATCCCTAAAACATCGGTATAAAAATAGGGCAAAAACATCATCGTCATCCCAAGAAAAATGTTCGCTGACGAATCACCTAACCCATAACAGATCTTCTCTTTGATACTCAATTTATGCTGTTGCTTCATGAGAAACCCTCTTTATGAATATATATTCATTAT
>NZ_JANEWL010000050.1:0-32670 GCF_028069815.1 Citrobacter sp. Awk 2 | reverse complement strand
CTATTTAATATGCCAATAGATATTAATGACTCAATGAATACTGTCTTATTCAATGGTAGCAAACGTAAAAACAGACAATCAAATAAGAAGTTCTTAACTCACTTTTAATTATTTTTAATCAAGAACGCCACGCGTTTCTTAGAGATAAGCCCGTGCCCATTCTGGCAGAAATAATCGACCGCACCGCAGGCTTTTAACACCTGCAGCGGCTGATGGCACTCCGGGCAATGCGCTTCAAGCAGAATATCTTTATTACAGTTTTCGCAATATGCCACGCCGTTTTGAGGCTCCAGCGAAGTATGACAATCAGGGCAGATAATAGACATGGTGACTCCTGTACGGGGAATTCATTACTACCCTGATGTTAACACGGTGCACTTAATGTTGCCCGCGCAACTGCTGCTGTAGCATTAACAAGCGCTCCACTTCTTCCAGTCGGCGCTGCGTTGTCCGCCCGACTTCCTGCGGGCTACGTTCAAACAAACTTTGCCCCCCCAGGATATGCTCTGCCAGGCAGTGCGCATAAACCGCCCCCGCAAGACTCCAGCGCAAAACAGTATCGCCCTCAATAAGTTCCAGCACATCTTCTGCACCGCGCCGGTCATGGCTAATGATTCGCCCATCTCTCAGATACAGGCTCAGACCTTTTTGCCCTCCCGCAGGTCCCGCATATTTGTTGAGCCAGATATCCAGCGGAATACCGCTAATCTGCCCCTGAAGATGAGCTTCACCTTCTGCCGTGGTCAGGTCACCGCGGGAGATATCACGCCCCAGACGGTCTTTCGCGGTTATCACCTGCAGCACCATCTCATCATTTCCCCCGAGGTAGCGAACCGTTTCACGCAACATTGCCAGCACATGCGTACCTATATCCAGAATCACACCATCCGGGTGTCGAAGCTCGCGCTCATCCGGCTCACCGGTGGCAAAGTTGAGCGCGACAGGTTCCCCGGCGGTGTTAATCCCGCTTGGCTCCTGCAAGAATCCTTCAATTTTAACAATGTCCGAAAAGTGGGTAACCAGTGCCGGTTGTGGGTTATCGCCCAGCCACAACGCTCCGAGTTTCCCCAATGCCAGCTGCATTGCGCCATTACGCGCCATCCAGTGGTCTAGCGCCAGTACACGATCAGCGACGCCGGGTTGAACCAGCAGCATTTTCAGTTTTTCAATTTGGGAAAGCGTGGCGACAATCGGTTTTTCGACCACGATACGTGCGATGGGCGAAGCGAGCGCCTGTTCCAGCACTTCAAGATGGTGCAGGGATGCGGTGGTGATAAACAGGGTATCAAGCGGTGTTGCAAGAAGTTCAGCAAGCGATGCGCAGCGTGTCACATCTGCAGGCTGTTTTGCGGGTTGCACATCAAATCCCACACAGCGGAGTGAATCACCGAACATGTGACGTAATGCGGGCAAGTATGCCGTTTCAACCACCGCGCCAAGCCCCACAAACCCTAACAGCATACTCTTACCTCGTAGATTGAATTGCCGGAGCAGAATGCCCGCCCCGGCAATATCGAGGTGTTATCAGGCGCTGGTAACCGGTTTAGTCTGTGCATTCTCCAGCATACGGCGTACCGGAACAATGAGGACTATCAGTACCGCAGCACAGATTATCAACGCGATGGAACAACGTGCAAACAGATCCGGCAGCATATCCAGCTGATCGGCTTTCACGTGGCCGCCGATCAGGCCCGCGGCCAGGTTACCCAGTGCACTTGCGCAGAACCACAGTCCCATCATCTGACCGCGCATTCTTTCCGGTGCCAGCAGCGTCATTGTCGCCAGGCCAATCGGACTCAGGCACAGTTCACCAAGTGTCAGCATCAGGATACTGCCCACCAGCCAGAAAGGCGAAACGCCTGCACCGCCATTATTCAGCACGTTTTGTGCTGCCAGCATCATCAGGCCAAAACCCGCTGCGGCACACAGAATACCGATAACAAATTTAGTGATACTGCTCGGGCGAATATTCATGCTGGCAAGCTTCGGCCACGCCCAGCTAAAGACCGGGGCCAGCAGAATGATAAACAGCGCGTTAATCGACTGGAACCAGACAGCCGGGATTTCAAAATCGCCGATCATACGGTTAGTGTAGTCGTTAGCGAACAGGTTAAACGACGTTGGCTTTTGCTCAAATGCCGACCAGAAGAAGGCAGCGGAAACCAGCAGAATAAAGCAGACCAACAATCTGGCGCGCTCTTTACGGTTCAGCCCTGCAAATACAAACAGGTAGATGAAGTAGAGGGCTACGGATGCCGCAATCACATACACCAACACGCTGGCTACCGCGACCGGGTTAATCACAATCACACCTTGAGCTATCAGGGTAACAATGACTGCCACACCTACCGCCAGCGCCAACAACCACGTGCCTACGCCCTTTCTTTTGACTACCGGGCTGTTCCAGGTAGAGTCCAGCCCGACTTCGCTGTCGTAGCGCTTCATCGCCGGAACGGCAAACACGCGGAAGATAATCAACGCGACCAGCATCCCAATGCCACCGATACCAAAACCCCAATGCCAGCCATGAGACTTAATCAGCCACCCGGAGATCAACGGAGCAATGAAGGAGCCCATATTGATACCCATGTAGAACAGCGAGAAACCGCCATCACGGCGGGCATCGCCTTTTTTATACAGCGTCCCAACCATTACCGAGATACAGGTCTTGAACAGACCTGAGCCGAGCACGATAAACATCAGGCCGATAAAGAACAGGTTGTCCCCCATGATGGCAGAGAGCGCAATCGACAGATGGCCAAGGGCAATCAGGATAGAGCCATACCAGACAGCTCTTTGCTGACCGAGCCAGTTATCCGCCAGCCAACCGCCCGGCAGCGCGGCAAGGTACATAGTACCGGCAAAAATACCGACAATTGCCGATGCATTTTCACGCGCCAGCCCCATACCGCCGTCATAAACGGTAGCAGCCATAAACAGGATCAGTAACGGACGAATGCCATAAAACGAAAAACGCTCCCACATCTCAGTGAAGAACAATGAGCCGAGCGGATAAGGATGACCGAAGAACGTTCGGCTTTCTTTTTGATTAACAGAGGATTGCATAATTCTCCCGAAAAATATGTCGTGTGCTTGTAAACACCGTGATGTACGCCGGCCAGTTACGTAGCTGGTCGATTTTTTACATACGGCGAAGAGTTATTTAACCATTTGATAACCTGACAGTAGTTTTGTCTAGTACCAACCGGGTGACTTTAAGATGAAAATTCGACAATTGTCTACTTTCTTAGATTTAAACTTGGTAAAAAGCGAATAGTCATTGACAGCAAACAGACAGATACAGACTAAAAAAGGGCGAAAAAAAGCCCGCGATTTACGCGGGCCTCTATCGCCATCAGCAAGGGTTACTTGCTTTTTTTGATGTGCTTAATCAAACGCTTACGCTTACGCATCTGCGTTGGTGTCAGTGTATTACGTTTATTCGCAAACGGGTTTTCCCCTTCTTTGAACTGAATACGGATTGGCGTCCCCATTACTTCCAGTGATTTGCGGAAGTAGTTCATCAGATAGCGCTTGTATGAATCCGGCAGGTCTTTCACCTGGTTACCGTGAATCACCACAATCGGCGGGTTATAACCACCGGCGTGAGCATACTTAAGCTTCACACGGCGACCACGCACCAGCGGCGGCTGATGGTCTTCTACCGCCATGGTCATAATGCGGGTCAGCATCGCGGTGCTAACGCGGCGGGTTGAGCTGTCATACGCTTCGCGCACGGATTCGAACAGGTTGCCTACGCCGCTGCCGTGCAGCGCGGAAATAAAGTGAACGCGGGCAAAATCGATAAAGCCCAGGCGGAAGTCCAGGGTCTCTTTTACCTGTTCTTTCACTTCCTGCGTCAGGCCGTCCCATTTGTTGACGACGATAACAAGTGAGCGCCCACTATTGAGGATAAAGCCCAGCAGCGAGAGGTCCTGATCGGAAATCCCTTCGCGTGCGTCAATCACCAGCATCACCACGTTGGCATCTTCAATTGCCTGCAACGTTTTGATTACGGAGAATTTTTCTACCGCTTCGGTAATTTTACCGCGCTTACGCACACCCGCAGTATCAATCAGCACATATTCGCGCTCATCACGTTCCATCGGAATATAAATACTGTCGCGCGTGGTCCCCGGCATATCGTAGACCACAACGCGGTCTTCACCGAGAATACGGTTAGTCAGTGTGGACTTACCTACGTTCGGGCGCCCGACAATGGCCAGTTTGATGGGCAGATCCTGTGGATTGAAATCATCTTCAGGCTCTTCTTCACCGTTTTCTTCGGCTTCCAGTTTCGCCCAGTATTCCGCATCTTCATCTACTTCTTCCTGCGGCGCGACATCGTCCATCCACGGTAGCAGAACGTGTTCCAGCAGGCTAAGGACACCACGACCATGAGACGCCGCGATAGGGTAAATTTCACCCAGTCCCAGTGAATAGAAATCGACAACGGCCTGATCCGGATCGAGTCCGTCAGTTTTGTTGGCAACGAGGAAGGTTGGTTTCTGGCGCGCACGCAGATGCTTGGCAATGGCTTCATCTGCCGGCATCAGACCGGCACGCGCATCCACCATGAACAGCACAACGTCTGCTTCTTCGATAGCCAACAACGACTGCTCAGCCATACGGGTTTCAACACCGTCTTCGGTGCCATCAATACCGCCAGTATCAATGCAGATAAACTCGCGGCCTTCAATTTCCGCACGACCGTACTTACGGTCACGAGTCAGACCCGGGAAATCCGCAACCAGCGCATCTCGGGTGCGAGTTAGACGGTTAAATAACGTGGATTTGCCAACGTTAGGGCGCCCGACAAGCGCGACCACAGGTACCATGTTTAAAGCCTCATTTAAAAAATCATCAGACAATGGACGCTATTTTTGCGCCATTGTTAAAAACAGTAAAACGGCCCCTGCACCAGGAGCCGTTTTTCAAAGCGAGCGGCCAGGACGATTAACGCGTAATGGAGTACAACGTACCGTCTTTCGCCTGGATCAGCAGTTTACCATCAGCAGAAACCGGCTCGGTCAGGAAACCTGAGCTGTCGACCTTCTGCTGAGCGACAAAGCGACCATCTTCAACGTTAATCCAATGCAGGTAGCCTTCGCTATCGCCTACAACCAGGTTACCGTTATACAGAGCCGGAGACGTCAGCAGACGGTGCAGCAGATCGCTTTGCGTCCACAGCGTCACGCCGCCATCGGTCGTCAGCGCCAGCACACGGTCATTCTGATCAACCAGATAGATACGATTACCATCAACGATGAAATCATTCACCGAGCCGAGCTCACGTTTCCACATGATCTGGCCGCTGCGCAGATCCAGCGCTGTCAGGTTACCATTATAAGCCAGTGCGTAAACTACGCCATTGACGATAACCGGCGTGGTATCGACATCACTCAGACGATCGATTTCGGTTGGGCCAGTGGCCTGAGAGATACGCTGCTGCCAAATCATCTGGCCCTGCTGCATCAGTACAGCACTTACGCGACCATTATCGCCACCCACAATCGCAGCGCCAAAGGCGGTCGCCGGAGCGGATTCACCACGTAAGGAAAGTGATGGCATGTCGAGGTTCACAGTCCATTTGATGGCACCGTCAGCTTCGTTCAATGCCTGCAACTGACCGTTACTGGTATGGATCAATACCACGCCATCGCTCACCACCGGGCGAGACAACGCTTCACCGGCAACTTTCGTTTGCCATGCAGTTGTACCGTCACTGGTGTTAAGCGCATAAACCTGTGCTTTTTCGCTGCCAATATAAACATGGCCGCCCGACACGGTTACACCGCCAGAAAGCTGAGCAGATGCACGGGAGAACCAACCGTCTTTCTCACCCAGATTAACAGACCAGACTTCTTTGCCGTCGTCTGCGTTCAGCGCTTTCACCACGCCTGCGCGATCGGCTGCATAGACCACGTTATCCGCCAACGCAGGATGAAGGTTGGAGTAGAAATCACCAATACCGTTGCCTACAGAAGTGCTCCAGGCAGTAGACGGGGTAAACTGGTTTTCAACCACCGGTAACGGGGACATCTTAACGACATCTTCTTCGCCACTAAACAGTGAACAGCCGCTCAATAGGGTAACGGAAAGCAGCCCTGGCAGAAGTAATTTACGCAATTGCATCGGGTCCCTCTCAGATGGACAAATTATTGATTTTCAGCTGCATCATTTCGCTCAGAGCAGGAGAGGCATCGCTTTTCACACCCGCTTCCCATGCGCTACGCGCACCTTGTTTGTCGCCTTTGCTCAGCAACGCTTCACCACGCAGATCGGCCACAATTGCCGCCCACCCTTCACCTTTAATGGTATCGAGTGTTTTCAGCGCGGTATCAGCCTGCTTAAGCTGAACCTGAACACGAGCAAGACGCAGATTAAGCACCGCTTTGAGATTCTCATCGCTGGTGGCGGCCAGGCCTTGTTGTAACTGGGCCGCGGCTTTCTCTAGTTCGTTTTGGTCAACAAACTGCTGTGCCAGTTCCATTGACGCTAACGCGCCATAGGTGTTTTTGTTTTCCGCTGCAAATTTCTCTGCGACAGGAATGCTATCAGGCTTACCTGCGCTAACCGCAGTCACCGTATTTTGATATGCCAGAGAAGCAGAGCGTGCGGACTCCGTCTGATGACTGGTCCAGTAACGCCAGCCGACCAGCGCGCCAACCCCTAAAATGACCCCAACAACCAGCGCTTTGCCGTTTTCAGCAAAGAAGCGTTTTACCGCATCAACCTGGTCGTGTTCGTTCTCGTAAATTTCCACGCTGTCCTTCTCCTTAGCCCAGTAGAGTGCGCAAATGCGTGGCAACGCTATCCTGCGCTACTGCCGTTTGCTCACCAGAGCGCAAATCCTTCACTACAACAGTACCGTCAGCCACTTCGGACTCACCCAGTACCAGTGCAACGCGGGCGCCCCACTTATCGGCGCGAGCAAACTGTTTCTTAAAGTTGCCGCCACCGTGGTTAGTCATCAATTTCACACCGGGAACGTCATCACGCAGACGTTCAGCAAGCCGCATTGCGGCTGACTGCGTATCCGCACCTGACGCAACCAGGTATATATCGACAACAGGATCTGCGTTAAATTCCGGATTAACTGCCTGAACTAACAAAACAAGTCGTTCCAGACCCATAGCGAAGCCTACCGCTGGCGTGGCACGACCGCCAAGTTGCTCAACCAGACCATCATAGCGACCACCTGCACAGACGGTACCCTGTGAGCCCAGGCTGTTGGTTACCCACTCAAATACGGTGCGGTTGTAGTAGTCGAGGCCGCGAACCAGACGCTGATTAACGGTGTAGGCAATACCTGCGGATTCCAGCAGTTTGCACAGCCCCGCGAAATGTTCGCGAGAATCATCATCAAGATAGTCACCCAGTGCAGGGGCATCGTTCAGCAGCGCCTGCACGTCCGGGTTTTTGGAGTCGAGAACACGCAGCGGGTTGGTGTACATGCGGCGCTTGCAATCTTCATCCAGTTTTTCTTTGTGCTGTTCCAGGTAGGCGACCAGCGCATCACGGTAGTTAGCACGCGCTTCAAGCGAACCAATAGAGTTCAGCTCAAGGCTAACATGCTGGGAAATACCCAGTGCACGCCACCAGCGGGCAGTCAGCATAATCAGCTCAGCATCAATGTCCGGGCCTTGCAGACCAAACACTTCGACACCCAACTGATGGAATTGACGATAACGACCTTTTTGCGGACGTTCGTGGCGGAACATCGGCCCGATATACCACAGACGCTGTTCCTGATTGTACAGGAGACCATGTTCGATGCCGGCGCGTACGCAGCCCGCAGTGCCTTCAGGACGCAGGGTCAGGCTGTCGCCATTGCGGTCCTCAAAGGTATACATCTCTTTTTCAACGACGTCGGTCACTTCACCGATCGCACGTTTGAATAACGGGGTCTGCTCTACAATCGGCAAGCGGATTTCACTGTAACCGTAGCTGCCGAGCACGTTTTTGAGAGTGCCTTCAATGCGCTGCCAGATGGCGGTTTCGCCAGGCAGATAATCGTTCATGCCGCGAATGGCTTGAATGTTTTTTGCCACGTTTATTCTCTTTATGGATATAAAAATGAACCCTCAGCGCTAACCCGAATAATACGGGCGCCATGCGGGTTCAATCATACACGGGAAGCACGCCGCTTCCCATCACGTTATTATTTTTCAAGCTGCTGCACGTCAATGCGTCGCGCTTCGTCCAGGATACTCGCTTTGGCGCGAATACGGGCTTCGAGCTGCGTGATCATGTCATCGTTGTCGAGTCTGTCTTTACGCACGCCGTCTTCATACAGGCCGCTTTTCTTGTTGCCGCCCGTCACGCCCAGCGTGGAAACCAGTGCTTCACCAGGACCGTTTACCACGCAACCGATGATCGAAACGTCCATTGGCGTAATGATATCTTCCAGGCGTTGCTCCAGCGCGTTAACCGTACCAATAACGTCGAACTCCTGGCGTGAGCAGGTTGGACACGCGATAAAGTTAATGCCGCGCGCGCGAATGCGCAGCGATTTCAGGATATCAAAGCCCACTTTGATCTCTTCGACCGGATCCGCCGCCAAAGAAACGCGCAGTGTGTCGCCGATCCCTTCAGATAACAGCAGGCCAAGGCCGATCGCGGACTTCACCGAACCACTACGCAGGCCACCAGCTTCGGTGATCCCCAGGTGCAGCGGTTGATCGATCTGTTTTGCCAGCAGGCGATAAGATTCAACGGCGAGGAAAACATCAGACGCTTTCACGCTAACTTTAAACTGATCGAAGTTCAGGCGATCGAGATGATCCACATGACGCATCGCAGATTCCAGCAGCGCCTGCGGCGTCGGCTCACCGTATTTTTCCTGCAGGTCTTTTTCCAGCGATCCGGCGTTTACACCAATGCGGATAGGAATGTTTTTATCACGCGCGCAATCCACCACCATGCGAATACGCTCTTCGTTACCGATGTTACCTGGGTTGATACGCAGACAGTCGACACCGTATTCCGCCACTTTCAGCGCAATACGGTAATCAAAGTGAATATCGGCAACCAGCGGGACATTAACCTGCTGTTTGATAAGCTTGAACGCTTCTGCAGCATCCATTGTCGGTACAGAGACACGAACAATATCTGCGCCTACACGTTCCAGCGCTTTGATCTGATTAACCGTCGCTTCCACATCCGTGGTCCGCGTATTGGTCATAGACTGTACGGCGATGGGAGCCCCATCGCCGATCGGCACGTTCCCAACGTAAATGCGTGTCGATTTTCTACGTTGAATTGGAGCCTGATTATGCATTAAAAAATCTCCCGCATTGCCGTCTGTTACTGAGCCGGTGATTGTTCGGCATTAACGGTCAGACGCGCAACCTGGTTAGTTCTGATAAAACGACTCAGGTCGACAGGTTTACCCTGGAACTGAATCTGCACTGCCGCCGGAGCACCAATTTTCAGTTTGTACGGTGCCTGACCGGTCAGATTCAAATTGCCATCTTTACGCTGCATGCCGCTAAACAGTTTTTTACCGGTTGCGTCGGTCACTTCCAGCCAGCAGTCAGCGGTGAAATTCATCACCAGCGCGTTAGGATCGGCAGTCGGCGTTGTTACACCCGCCTGGTCAGTCGGCAGTGGTGCCGCTGTCGCGGGTGCAGTAGGCGTGGTCGTTGCAGTATCAACATTGGCCTGAGACGGAGCCACAACGGCATTTTGATCTGCGCCAGGCGCCGGGGTCGCTGCAGTATCCGGCGTTTGAGCGGCATCAGCCACTGCGCCATCATCCGGAGCCGGCGTATTGTCCTGGCTTGCGGCAGCGCTGGTATCCAGCGGCACGCTCTGCGCGTTATCTTTACCGGCATTCAGTTCAGCGGAAGATTGATCGGCCATCGTGGTGATTTCTTCCTGCTGCGCTTTATGGTTCTGCCACCACCAGGCACCAGTCAGTCCGACAACGACAAACAGTACCAGCCAGGTAAAGGTCATTAGCCAGCCATCACGCTTCTTGCGGCGCTTACCGAGCGAAAAACTCTGCATCGGCGCAACTTTGGCAGGGCGAATCGGAGCCTGTTTTTCCAGCCCTGGCAACAGTTCTTCTTCAGGAATATGCACCAGACGCGCATAAGAACGGATATACCCGCGCAGGAATGTTGAAGCGAGATCGGCTGGTGCCTTATCTTCTTCAATATCGCGTACCGTGGAGACCTTCAGGCAGAGTCGTTCCGCGACCACCTGTTGGCTGAATCCGAGTTGTTCACGGGCATTGCGCAGACGAACGCCGGTGGATAGTGCTTCATTTTTGTCGTGCGTGGCTTCAGTATTCATTCGCTACAGCTGCGTAAATTTGGGTTCTGGCGCCGGCGAGCCACAATGCTCACCCACACCGCGAAACATCTGGTCAGTTAACCTTCGTCAGACAGTATAAAACGGTCAGACTATCAATGACAAAACAGCGTAAACCTGAGGGTCTAAACTCTTGTTGCACCGCTACATACTGCCTTAAAGTCGACTAAAACGCACCGTTATTATTGATCAGACGACTACAACAAAGGACCTTATGTAACTTACATTGCACTACGGTACATTATTTATACCGTAGTGCATTCGGCATCAAACGGTTTTGATATCGATAGCATCGCCCTGCATACGCTTACGCAGAGTACGCTTGGTACGGTCGATAACGTCTCCCGCCAGTTGGCCACAGGCTGCATCGATATCATCACCACGTGTTTTACGCACGATGGTCGTGAAACCATAGCTCATCAACACTTTAGAGAAACGATCGATACGACTGTTAGAGCTACGGCCATACGGCGCGCCCGGGAACGGGTTCCACGGAATCAGGTTGATCTTACACGGCGTGTCTTTCAGCAGTTCTGCAAGCTGATGAGCATGCTCAGTGCCATCGTTGATGTGATCCAACATCACATACTCGATGGTCACGCGGCCCTGGTTCGCATTGGATTTCTCCAGATAGCGGCGCACTGCCCCGAGGAACGTTTCGATATTGTACTTTTTGTTAATAGGTACAATTTCGTCACGAATTTCATCATTTGGCGCATGCAGAGAAATCGCCAGTGCGACATCAATCATGTCACCCAACTTATCCAGCGCAGGGACAACGCCTGAGGTGGACAGCGTAACGCGACGCTTGGACAACCCGAAACCGAAGTCATCAAGCATAATTTCCATCGCCGGAACGACGTTAGTCAGGTTAAGCAGTGGCTCCCCCATCCCCATCATCACCACGTTGGTGATGGGACGTACGCCTGTAGCTTTCACCGCGCCGACGATTTTCGCCGCACGCCAGACCTGACCAATGATTTCCGACACACGCAGGTTACGGTTAAAGCCCTGCTGCGCCGTAGAGCAGAATTTACACTCTAATGCACAACCAACCTGTGAAGAAACACACAGGGTCGCGCGATCGTCTTCCGGGATATAAACCGTTTCAACACGCTGATCGCCAACCGCGATGGCCCATTTGATAGTGCCATCAGAAGAACGCTGCTCTTCCACCACTTCCGGGGCGCGAATTTCAGCCACTTCTTTCAGTTTGTTGCGCAGCACCTTATTGATGTCAGTCATGTCATCAAAATTGTCGCTGCAATAGTGGTACATCCATTTCATGACCTGATCGGCACGAAACGGCTTTTCGCCCATCTCTTTGAAGAATTCGCGCATCTGCTGACGGTTCAGATCCAGCAGGTTAATTTTTCCATTTTTATTTGGAACCGCAGCAATGACGACTTCAGAGGTGTTAACTAATTCAGACATAATTTTTTCCGGCCTCGTTGTTACACGTTATGGCCCGTGGAGGGTTAAAAAGAAACGCCCCGGTAAGCGGTCTGCTCTTCCGGGGCGTTGCATTGTACAAAGTCTGGCGCAGGGATGCCACGTTTGCACGAAGCATTAGCGAAAATAATATGTAAATTGCTAATTCATCTCCAAAGGATTTCGCGTCGCAGGAAGGCGGCAAGTTCGAGCATCCCCGGGAGCATAGAAAACTATGTGACCGGGGTAAACGAACGCAGCCAACGCATCTGCGACGTGAAAGACGCAGGAGATTAGCGAGTGCGCGGGCAAACCTCGCCTTCACCGAAGAAATAGGCGATTTCACGGGCTGCGGATTCAACGGAATCGGAACCGTGGGTACCATTTTCGGTGAAGCTGTCAGCGTAGTCGGCACGCAGCGTACCGGCCAGCGCATTTGCCGGATTCGTTGCGCCCAACAGATCGCGATGACGCTGTACGGCATTTTCGCTTTCCAGTACGGAAACGACGATTGGACCGGAGGTCATGAATTCAACCAGGCCATCAAAGAACGGTTTGCCGTCGTGCTCAGCATAGAAGCCACGCGCCTGCTCAACGGTCAGATGCAGCATTTTAGTGCCGACAATTTTGAACCCTGCTGCTTCGAAGCGCGCAAAGATGCTCCCAATAACGTTTTTTGCCACCGCGTTTGGTTTGATGATGGAAAAAGTACGTTCAATAGCCATGATTACCTCTGAAAAAAGATGTTCTGTTATGGTTTACCTGGCGCGGATTATAAAGAGCATCCTGGCCGTTGACTATTGACGAAGGTAACATTTCTTTAAAATAAGATGATTTTTAGCAACAAAACATCTCAACCTGGTCTATTGCAAAGAAAATCTCACCGTCGCCACTTGCCCCGCGTCATCCATCACCAGGAGTTGGTAATCCCCTTTTACTGTGAGTCGCAGGGTAAGACGACGCCCGCGCTCATCCAGTCGTTCACCGTTAAGAAACCACCAGCGCTCACCTGTCCCACCGCTGGTTTGCACCGGTAATGAAGCCTGTTGAATACCGGGTAAACGCTTCACAATCGCGCCATCGCGCACACCTGTCAACTGCAGCGGTAATGAAGCATCCTGCCCCAGCGGCGGACAGATTGTAGAAACCGGCGGTAACCTCGCGCCCCGACGCTCTGATTCCGGTAGCCAGGGTTCCAGCGGCAACGGCCAGACGATTAATGTTTGCTCACGAGCCTGCGAGCAATCCGCTGCAACGCGTTTTCCCTCATCGTCCAGCCAGACAGGAAAACGAATGCCACTCACGCCTTCTTGTTCGGGTAATAGCAACGTTGGCGGTTGGCTACCGTCCAGTAGCCACGTGGCTAAACGACGACGACAGTTACCATCACCATTCGGCAGAGATTGTCCACCAGGCCAGCACACCACACCGCGGCTAACCGAATCAGGACGCGGATCCTCCGGCTGAGCGCTTCCCCGCGCCAGCAGCAAATTATTCACCTGATTTAAAAGAGGAACGGCGCTGGCAAAACCAAACTGCCCGACCACCGGCGTACCGTCGGGTCGGCCGGTCCAGATACCTATCACATAACGTGAATTAACGCCGATTGCCCATGCGTCACGATAGCCATAACTGGTGCCCGTTTTCCATGCCAGCGGAACCACTCTGCTCAGCGCGTTATCCGGGAGAGGTTGCGCTTCGTCAGCCATAATCCGACGAATAATCCACGCCGCACCTGCTGACATCAACGGGCGCTCCAGCAGTGGATCTGTCGGCTGCAAACGCAGTTTGCCCGCCTTACCATGACGGGCAAACGCGCTGTATGCCGCCGCCATATCTTCAAGTCTCGCCCCCGCGCCGCCCAGGATCAACGACAGATTCGGCGCGGCTCCTGCGGGTAAGTACAACGGCAAACCCACATTACGCAATTTTGCGGCAAAACGCTTCGGTCCATAAGCTTCAAGCACCTGAACTGCGGGTAAATTTAGCGAACGTACCAACGCTTCACTCATGCTCACCGGGCCATGAAAGCCACTATCAAAATTCCCTGGACGATAATCCCCGGTACGACGCGGCACGTCCTGCAGCAACGAAGCCGGGTGAATCAATCCGTCATCCAGCGCCAGGCCATAAACAAATGGCTTCAGCACCGATCCCGGAGAACGAATCGCGTTCACCATATCCACATGACCAAAGCGGGAGTCGTCATTCATATCTACCGACCCCACCCAGCCACGCACGCTCATATCGGTATGATCGACCACAATCATCGCCAGCGAAGTGCGCGCAGGAAGCCGCCCCTTCCAGTTTTGCGCCAGCTCTTCCAGTTGACGTTGCAGCCCGGCATCCAGCGTGGTCACTATTTTGTCACTGCGACTTTTTCCCAGCATCATGCGCGAGAATAAGGGCGCTAACTGTGGCATCTGTCTGGGAGCTAACCAGACTGGTTCTTCGCGCGACTCCTGTACCTGCTTCGCGGACCAAATCCCTTGCGTCGCCATACGCTCAAGCACTTTATTGCGCGCAGCTTCGGCGCGATCTGGCCAACGATCCGGGCGCAGACGACTCGGCGCTTGCGGCAGAACAGCCAATAGTGCGGCATCGGAATAACTCAATTGTGCGGGCGATTTGCCCAGATAGGCCCAACTTGCTGCCCCCACCCCCTGAAGCGTGCCGCCAAACGGTGCACGGTTCAGATAGAGCGTCAGGATATCGCGCTTGGAAAGGTGCCACTCCAGTTGCATTGCGCGCCAGAGCTGGCGGAACTTACCGCCAAAGGTGCGAGGATGAGGGTCAAGCAATCTTGCCACCTGCATGGTGAGCGTACTGCCGCCCGAAACCACGCGTCCAGAGGAGAGATCCTGCCACGCCGCGCGTAGCACCGAAAACGGATTAACACCGGGATGTTTCCAGAACCAGCGATCTTCGTAATTGATTAACGCGTCGAGGTATCGCGGCGAGACCTCATCAATTGTGACCGGATAGCGCCAGATACCGTCCACATCGGCAAAACGCCATAGCGGTGTACCATCGTACGCCACCACGACACGCGCAGGATCGACTTCATGAAGCGGCAGCGGCCAGATTTTATCTGCCGACCAAACCGCCGCCACAAGTAATAGCATAACGGCGGCCAGCCAGAGCCAGCAGCCGCGTTTCCCCAACCGGTGCATCATTTACGGTCTGACAATCAATGGCCCCTCTGCCGTACCGGTCGCACGCCACTGGGGAACATACATTGATTCCACCTGCGGTATAGGAATCTGATAGGTCCCCGGCGTTACCGCCCGCGCCAGATACACCAGCGTGACCGGTTGTCCTTCGTTGACTGCCACCGCCGCAACAAAACGGTCGTCGCGGAACTCCACATGCTGAATATCCGCCTGCTGCATCTGATTGAGCAGATTCGCCACTTCGCTACCGCTATCCTGCAGGCTGGCGCTACCGTTGGCCAAATTCTGGTTTTCCAGTTCCAGCCCGGCGGGCAGCAGATCAACGACTAACGCATCAGGCACGTTCTGGCTGGCTTTTACCGTCAGCCAAACCAGCACCAGTTCGCCGCTGCGCAGAGAGTCCAGCGATTTGCTGTGACCATCCAGCCCCAGGATCTGACGTTCAATATGCAGGACATTGCTGGCAGGCGTCGGCGGGTTTTGCGGGTAACCACTGACATCCAGACGCAGCCATAGTGGCAAATTGCCGATGTTGGTGACCGACAGCGTAGAGAGCGTGTCTGCATCCAGATTATGAGTTTGCGATTTTTCACCTGTCAGAGGCTGTTTGGCAAGTGACGTCTCCGCCTGCCACGTGCCAGGTAAATCCTGTAGCGTACGCGCGGCAAGGAATAGCGCATTATTTTCCTGAGTAGAGAGCCATCGCTGGCCGAAGGCCTGTTCTGACAACGTATTCAACAGCGTATTCTGCACGTCAGGTTTGAGCTTATTCTCTTCCAGCAAGGCCAGCATCAGCGCATTATCGCGCAGCTGACTACCGTAATCCGCCATCCATTGCTGCGCGTCGCTGCGTGGTGTATTCAATGCCAGCGTCAACGCCTGTTCACTGCGATTCGCATCCCCCATGTTTTTCAGCGCAATACCCAGTTGCAGCAGCGGCAAACCAGACGCCGCTTGTGCACGACGCTCCCAGATTTCGCGTAGTGCGCCGAGCGGGGCTTTCTGCTGGCGAGCCAGCACCAGTGCCGCGTAAGCCTGCACTGCAAAGCGGCTTGCTGAGGTATCGTCGGTATAGCGAATCGACATCATGCCCGGATCCTGCAAATAGCGCAGCAACCGTTCATTCCCCCGGTTAATCACCTCTGTCGGTACGCTATAACCTTGTTCATTTGCTCGCACGAGGAAGTCCATAACGTAGGCCGTCAGCCAGTACTCTTCCGGACCATTCTTGTCCCACAATGCAAACCCCCCGTTATCACGCTGCATCTGCAGCAACCGGGAGATGCCAATCTCTACTGCCGCACGGCGTTTCTCATCGCTGTCGCCTGCTATGCCCAGCGCTTTCAGCTGCGCGGCGTTGGTGTATAACGACGGGAACAGTCCGCTGGCGGTTTGCTCGAGGCAACCGTAAGGATAGGCTTTCAGTTCACGGATGTAGCGCGCCAGATTTAGCGGCGGCTTACCGCTGAACAACAGTTGTCCCTGCACTGTAGCCGCTGAAAAATCAACCAACTCTTCACCAGGCAATTGCCAGGTTTCACCCGGCTGGAGCGCAACACCGTTATTGACGGTTTGCGCCGGGAACGCCGGACGCACGCCAATCTTCCATTGCTTGTGTGAAGCAGAGAACGTTTCGCCAGGCAGTTCCAGACCTGAAATCTCAGCCTGAATTTCACCCTCGCCAAATCCCTCCCGGGCACGCACTGGAACAAACAGCGTGGTACGTACGCCTGGTGCCAGATTCACGGGTGCCGGATCTTGCCCCATCAGTTCCAGTAATCCACTGGCGGCAAGCTTGATATTCAGCGTCTGCGGTTTGTCTGTCAGGTTAGTTACATCCAGCGTCAGTCGCGACGTATCGCCCCCGGCCAGGAAACGCGGGGTATTCAATTCAGCAATCACCGGGGCGGCAACGATCGCTTTACTTTCGCTGCTGCCAAAATCATCCGCCGTCCAGGCCTGCGCCATTACCCGCAGCTCGCCGTTGAAATCACCAATCGGTAACGTCACAGTGCCTTCACCCTGCTCGTTGAGCGTAACCGGCAGTGCCTGTTGTGCGACGATATTGACGTGATTGACGGGTGGTTTTCCGCCGCGTTTTAACTCATCGCCATCGCCGCCAAAACGCAGTGCCGCCAGACGCCCCTGACCTTCGATCACCTGGCCGTAAATATCATAAATATCCGCGCCGTAGCGCTTTTGCCCGAAAAATGCCTGCCACGGGTCTGGCGTGACGTAATCCGTAATATTCAGGACCCCGCTGTCCACGGCAGAGACCAGCACATTCACCTGCTTTGGCACTTCACCATTCTTAATACTGGCCTTAATTTTGACGGTCAGCGGCTGATTCGGGCGTATTTTCGCCGGGTTTTCCAGCGCCAGCGCCAGCCGACGATTCTCATCCCCCAGCGGTAAATGCAGCAGTCCAACCGCACGTTTAGGCGTTGCTGAACGGGATTTATCACCAGGGCGGATCACCAGCGCACTGAGATACAAATCATGGCGGTTCCAGCTTTTATCGACCGGAATAGAGAGCTCAAGACCATCTGCAGGCACCTCGATTTCTTGCCACCACAGCGGACCCTCACTCGATTCCACCATCGCATAGCCTTTACCCGCTGCTGGCGCAGCAATGTGCAGCTTCATGGTATCGCCGGGACGATAATTAGGTTTGTCCAGTTTCAACGTCACGCGATCGGGACGGACCGCTCCGCTACCGTCGCTGTTATCCTGCCAGCTATAACCCGCCCAGAAGCGTACACTGCTGACCGTATCGTTTGGCGCTTTAACCTCGAGGCGGTATGCGCCCCACTCTACCGGGAAGCTAACTTTACCTGTTTCATCGGCCTTAAGATCCAGCGTCTGCTCACCCTCAACCAGATCTTTTTGGTCAAACTGTGATTGCCAGCCCTCGCCATCAGACCAGTTCCAGTAATAATCCCGACGTTCACGGATCAAACGCACCTGCAAACCGGTTACCGCTTTTTTCTCGCCTTGCGCATCGGCATACACGATATCGAAAGCGGCATTGCTGTCTTCATCAACGATGGGCTGATTTACGGTGGTATCGGTGCGGTAGTCATACACGGCTTTCGCCGCAAACTGCGGACGAATACCCGGCAGCGTATCCGCAGGCCAGATAGCTTGTTCTGCCCGACGGGTCACCGGACGGCCACCCGACTCCAGCAGACTGGCCTGCAAAATTACCTGCAGCGGCGAATGCGTTTCTTGCCACTGGCTACTGGCAATGACCTCGCCGCGACCTTGTTCATCTAACGTAAGCTGAACTTCATCGAGGCTACGGGACAGATTTTCTTCAGCAATATTACCGAACTGGAATCCTGGTAGCACCTGCACCGCTTCACGCAGTGGCCGCAGGAAAAGCTGGCCTTGCAGGGCATTACCATTGGCAGGTGCGCCGTACAGGTAGTAGCCCACAACGGAAAACTTCACGTCATCCGCCGGCGCCACGGGCGTCTTTTCAGCAGCGAGATTGAGCGCCATTCGTTCCGGCATAAAGTCTTCGACGTGGAAATCCCACATCCGCGACTGGTTATCACCGGTATTAGCCCGAATATGCCACATACCGGTTGGCGCACTGCTATCCAGCGGCCAGCTAAAGCGATACAGACCGTTTTCAGGTTGGCTGACCACCGAACGTAGCACCTGCCCGTCAGGCTTCACGACCTCCAGCTTAATGGGCTGATCGGGCAGTGTTCTTCCGTCACTATCACGCAGTAATCCGTTGAGGATCACCGTTTCACCAGGACGATAGAGATCGCGCGGACCAAACATAAAGAACTGCTTGCTGTAGCCCGGCGCACCGGCAATATCAAACTCGGCCAGATCCAGCGCCGGGAGTTTCAAATCCAACAATGTGGTTTGCCCATCTTTTCGCGCCAGCAATAAAGCAGCATCTTTATCAGTTTCAAGCTTTACATGCCCCTGCGCATCACTGGTGGCTTGCGCCAATGTCTGCCCTTTCTCATTGAGTAAGGTGATATCAATCCCTTGTTGCGCAGCACCGTTTTCCAGGCTTTGTGTGAAAACATCCAGTTGGTTGTGGTAACGGTGGACAGAGACACCGATATCGCTGAGCGTAAATAACGTCGCGGCATTGCTGTAGTTGTAATGCCCGGCCTGATTCATCACCGCCACGTACACACCCGCCTGCTGCAGCGGCTTGATATCGCTCAACGGCAGCAACAGTTTTTCTCGGGTATTACGCGTTGGATTGAGATCAAAGCGCCCGGTATACACCAGTTCCGCCATTTTCAGCAGGTTATCTGATTCCCAGTTGGACAATGCGTTACGGTATTCCCACTGGCTGACAAAGGCACCGAGCGATTCAGGTTTCACGCGAAAGAAGTTCACATCTACGCTATCAACGTTCAGCGTCATCACCGGTAATCCTTCGATCACTTTGCCCGGCAGTAGCGAGCCACGACTGGCAAACCCTACGCTGGGCTGAACATCGCGGGTGGTAATATTTTTTTCATACTCAATACCAAACGTCGCTTTATTCAATGCCAACAAATCACGCTCAATGGTGACCACCAGCTCGCGGTTGGGTTCAAGGTGGCATAAACGCAGCTCTTTCAGATTCGGCGCCAGCTCCCAGGCTCCGTCCACTTTGCCGCTTTTTTTATCGACAACGTGCACGACACGGGAAAAATCTTGTTCGGGATTGAGAGGAATAGAGAAAGTCAGGACCAGAGTTGCTGCGCCATCAAGCTGAACTTCAGAGGCATCCAGCAACGTGAGCGACTTGCCCTGACTCTGCTGTATCAGCTTTTGTAATTGCGCCGGATCTTTTACCGGTGCGCTCTGCGGGGCTGGCGCATCATTTTTCGCCGCTGTTGGCGGCTTATCGTTATTATTATCGCACCCTGCCAGGGCCAGCATCAGCATGCAGGCCGCTACGCGAATATATTTCATTTTTCATCCCTGGCCGCAGTGGCCTGTTAGCTACGTAGTACAACTATTATGCGTCAGATTTCTTACGGTGGAAGTCGGCAAGCGAATGATGTTGTCTGAATTTTAATGATTAATGTGGTTCGGCCTGACAAATCAGCCTCTTTTACTTGTCGCTTTACAGTAAACATCCGACAATTTGCCGAAACCTGGTAAAAATGGAGATGCCTATGACTACCGCCTTCTTTGTCGCTGCCGACTGGCTTGTCGAACATATTGACGACCCGGAAATACAAATTCTTGATGCCCGGATGGCACCTCCAGGCCAGGAAGATCGCGATGTTGGCGAGGAATATCGTGCAGGCCACATCCCTGGCGCTGTCTTTTTTGATATTGAAGCCCTCTCTGACCACACCTCCCCCTTTCCGCACATGATGCCGCGCCCGGAAGCCTTCGCCGTCGCCATGCGCGAGTTAGGCGTGCACCAGGATAAGCACCTGGTGATATACGATGAAGGTAATCTGTTCTCTGCCCCGCGGGCATGGTGGATGTTGCGGACATTTGGCGTTGAGAATGTCTCAATTCTGGCTGGCGGTTTGGCTGGCTGGCAGCGTGATGAGCTCCCCCTGCAGACAGGAAACGTTGATTTGCCCGAAGGTGAATTTGATACAGCATTCGCGCCTGAAGCGGTTGTACGCGTGACCGATGTGCTGCTGGCCAGCCATGAAAAAACGGCACAGATCGTCGATGCCCGCCCGGCGGCACGTTTTAATGCCCAGGTTGATGAACCTCGTCCAGGCCTGAAACGCGGTCATGTTCCAGGAGCACTGAACGTGCCGTGGACAGAACTGGTACGTGACGGAGAGTTGAAAACCACCGATGAGCTGGATGCGATTTTCTTTAGCCACGGCGTGAGCTTTGACAGACCAATCATTGCCAGTTGCGGTTCCGGTGTGACGGCTGCCGTCGTCGTGTTGGCGCTTGCCACGCTGGAGGTTCCTGATGTGTCCTTGTATGACGGTGCGTGGAGCGAATGGGGATCGCGGAGTGATTTACCGGTAGAACCGGTATTATAAAGCGGGAAATGTCGGATGGCGCTTCGCTTATCCGGCCTACAAAATAGCGCACATCCCAGGCCGGGTAAGACGTATGCGTCGCCACCCGGCCTGGTCTTTTAGATAATCCGATTCTGCTTAAAGTCGCGCAGGAAACCGCCCCAGCGGCGTTCATAGAACGGTGCAATGTGCTCGGTAATAAAGTGGCTGACGCCCTTCTCACCTTTCTTCACCTGGCAAATATCAATGGGTTCATCGCCCGGTAACGTGTCAGTTGCAACGCTGCCAGTAGCATGAATAATCTCTTCGATATCGCCATCGGCTTCAATACCAATCAACAGGTTCGGCTGAGCATCCGCGCTCTCTTTAATTGAGCAGAGAAATGCACGCTTCACCGGTTTAATGGTTTTAAACAGTGTGGTCAACGAGTCAATCATCTGTGCGGGCGGTTCGGCAACTTCGGAGAGAATTAGCGATTCACCGCCTTCCAGTACTTCCTGGGTACTCAGAGGGTTGCCTTCTTCCCCCATCAGCAGACTGATTTCGCGTGGCATAAACTCTTTGCCGGTTGGCAGCTTAGCATTGAGAAACAGTGTTTCGCCGAGCGTCATTTCAAACAATGTGCGCACCGGCATAACGACGAACGCTTGTTCATCTTCCACGGCCTGTTGTAAAGCTTCCAGAGAGGTGAAGAACGGAATCACCGTCGTGCCGTCTTCTTTTTCCCAGTGCTGCAGATCCAGCGCACTGTCTTCTACGACCGCCTCACCTTCTGCGGCAGTACCCGGTACCCAGACAGTAGACTCCAGCAGCGTGCGGAAAAAGGCCGGGCGGTGCGCTGGCTCAGTCGCTGCTTGTTCCAGCAACGTTTCTAATTCGTTTTTTGTTTCAGACATAGGATCACAATAGAGATGCATGTAGGGCGGGCAAGCGAAGCGCCCCCGCCGTTATCTTGCCGGATAGCGCTAACGCTTATCCGGCCTACATAATTAAGCGGTTAACAAGTTCGCAATTGTGCGCACACCCAGACCAGTTGCGCCAGCAGACCACTGCTCAACCGGCGCTTTGCGATAAGTTGCAGAACAGTCGATGTGCAGCCAGCCTTGCTGGTAGTTTTCCACGAAATGGGACAGGAAGCCCGCCGCAGTGCTTGCGCCAGCCGGGTAAGCCGCGCTGCCGGTGTTATTCAACTCGGCAAAGTTAGACGGCAGCTGGTTACGGTGGAATTCCGCCAGGGGCAGACGCCAGAACAACTCGTTTTCTTGTGCAGCACTTGCCAGCAGGCGAGCAGCCAGTTGGTCATCAAAGCTGAACAGCGCGTGGTAATCGTTACCCAGTGCTGTTTTCGCGGCACCTGTCAGCGTGGCAGCATCAATAATCAGCTCCGGTTTCTGCGCACTGGCGTCAATCAGGCCATCCGCCAGTACCAGACGGCCTTCAGCGTCGGTGTTCATCACCTCAACGTTTTTACCGTTGCGATAGTGAATAATATCGCCCAGTTTAAAGGCATTACCGCTAATCAGGTTATCCGCACAGCACAGATACAGTTTCACGCGCTTGTTCAGCCCGCGAGTAATAGCAAATGCCAGTGCGCCAGTTACGGTTGCCGCACCGCCCATATCGGACTTCATTGAGTCCATAAATGCGCTTTGTTTGATGCTGTAACCGCCGGAGTCAAAGGTGATGCCTTTGCCGACCAGACACGCATAAACCGGCGCTTCTTTATCGCCAGTTGGGTTGTAATCCAGCGCCAGCAGCACCGGCGGACGTTCAGAACCGCGTCCCACCGTATGCAGTCCCATGTAGTTCTGCTCACGCAGATCTTCACCTTTTGTGATGCGGTAAGAGACGTTATCGCACGCGACAGAGCACAGCAGATCAACCGCACGCTGCGCCAGTTGTTCCGGGCCCAGCTCTTCCGCCGGGGCATTGATGGTGTCACGCACCCAGTCGATAATTTTCAGACGGTTATCCAGCTCTTTGCGCTGTGCCTCGTCCAAAGCAGCCCACTCAACTTTGCGGCTGCCTTTCGGCCCTTTATAGCCCTGCCAGAATGCCCAGCTGCGCTCGGTATCCCAGCCTTCACCGTCCAGTTGAACGTGTTTAATCCCCAGACCGTCAATTTTACGCGCGGCACGCTGGATAAGGCCAAGGTCATCTTTTCCGTTCAGGTGCAGGGTAATGCCATCATTATTGATACTGTATGTTGCCTTTTCACCCCAGCGGGCATCGGCAGGTTGCGTGGAAAGCGTAATTTTCATGGCTTCTGTCATTTTATTTATCCTTATTTTCGCGCATACAGGAAAACGGGCCACCCGTGGGCAGCCCGTTGACTTATTCGGCTTCGTCCAGCCAGACCAGCAAAATGGCCTCAAGGATTTTTTCGTTCGATGCCTGTGGATCATCATCGAACTCTTCCAGGTCACAGATCCATTGGTGCAGATCGGTGAAACGAACGGTCTTGGGATCGAGATCGGGGAACGCGTCGTACAACGCCTCACCGATTTCGCGGCTATCGGTCCACTTCAGTCCCATACTACCCTCTGTTAATGCTCACGCGCATGATTGATTGTGTAACGTGGGATTTCGACCACTAAATCGTCTTCGGTGACACGGGCCTGACAGCTTAAACGGCTCTCCGGCTCCAGACCCCAGGCTTTATCCAGCATGTCGTCTTCTTCTTCTGTGCTTTCCGGCAAAGAATCAAAACCTTCACGTACGATGCAGTGACAGGTCGTACAGGCACAGGATTTCTCACAGGCGTGTTCAATCTCGATGCCGTTACGCAGGGCAACGTCGAGAATCGTTTCGCCAGTCTCAGCTTCCAGAACGGCACCATCGGGACAGAGATCCTGATGAGGCAAAATAACAATCTTTGGCATATTAAACCTCGTCCACAGAATGGCCTTTCAGCGCGCTACGGACAGATTTGTCCATGCGGCGAGCGGCGAAATCCTGGGTTTGTTTGTCTACGTTTTTAATGGCTTGTTCGATAGCGTCAACATCGTCGCCCTGTGCAACCTCGCTCAAATGCGCGGCGGCGGCGTCGATAATCTGACGTTCTGCGGCGCTTAACAGCGCGGCATCAGCAGCGAGCGCACCGGACAGGCTTTCCAGTACACGTGCTGCTTCGACTTTTTGTTCTGCCAGCATACGCGCTTTTACATCCTGCTCGGCAAAACTCATCGAATCCTGAATCATAGAGGCGATTTCGCTGTCCGTCAGACCGTAGGACGGTTTGACCTGGATGGAGGATTCAACGCCGGTGGATTTCTCCATGGCGGTCACACTCAACAGGCCATCAGCATCCACCTGGAAGGTCACGCGGATATGCGCCCCACCCGCAGGTAGTGCCGGGATGCCGCGCAGTGCAAAACGTGCCAGCGAACGGCAGTCCTGCACCAGCTCACGCTCGCCCTGCATCACGTGAATCGACATCGCCGTTTGCCCGTCTTTAAAGGTGGTAAAGTCTTGTGCCCGTGCCACCGGAATCGTGGTGTTACGCGGAATCACTTTCTCCACCAGACCGCCCATGGTTTCCAGTCCCAGGGACAGCGGGATAACGTCCAGCAACAGCATTTCGCTGTCCGGTTTATTGCCAACCAGAATATCGGCCTGAATAGCCGCGCCGATGGCAACGACTTTATCCGGATCAATCGAGGTCAGCGGCGTACGGCCAAAGAATTCGCCGACGCGTTCACGCACCAGCGGCACGCGCGTTGAACCACCAACCATCACCACTTCCAGAACGTCTTGCGCCTCAACGCCAGCATCTTTCAGTGCGCGGCGGCAAGCCAGCAGCGTGCGCTTAACCAGTGCGGAAATCAGTTCATTAAAGGTTTCACGGGTGATTTCACCCTGCCATCCCACCACGTTAACGGTGACAGAGTCCGCATCGCTGAGCGCGATTTTAGCGGCAATCGCGGCATCCAACAGTTCACGCTGTACGCGGTTGTCGCTGCGATCGGCAACGCCCGCCTGCTCACGGATGTAGTCGGCCAGCAGATGGTCAAAATCGTCGCCACCGAGTGCGGAATCACCACCGGTCGCCAGCACTTCAAACACGCCACGGCTCAGGCGCAGAATAGAAATATCAAACGTACCGCCGCCAAGGTCATAAACGGCAATGACACCTTCCTGACCTGAATCCAGGCCATAGGCAATCGCGGCAGCGGTCGGTTCATTCAGCAGACGCAGTACATGCAGGCCCGCCAGACGCGCAGCATCTTTCGTGCCCTGACGCTGAGCATCATCAAAGTAGGCCGGAACGGTGATCACCACGCCATCCAGTTCGCCGGACAGCGCTTCGGTTGCCCGCGCGGCTAGCGCTTTCAGAATGTCAGCAGAGACGCGTACTGGATTGAGTAAGCCAGCAGCAGTTTCAATCATCGGCAGACCGTTCTCACTTGCCTGGAACGTATAAGGCAAATGCGGGTAGCGCGCCTGAATATCCGCCAGCGAGCGGCCCATCATGCGTTTTACCGAACTGACGGTATTTGCCGTATCCAGCGCCGCGTTAGCACGCGCATCGTAACCGACTGAGTAGCCCTGCTGCTGATAGTGAACCACTGACGGCAACAGGTGGCGACCGTCGTGGTCGGCCAACGTTTCGGCCTGGCCGCTGCGTACGGTCGCAACCAGGGAGTTGGTGGTGCCTAAATCGATGCCTACCGCCAGACGACGCTGGTGCGGCGCAGCGCTCAGACCAGGCTCACTAATTTGTAATAAGGCCATTTTCGCTTCCGGAAATTAAAAATCGAGCAGTTTTTCTTCGAGTTGTTCTGCACTGCTTCGCAGTTTATCGAGAAAACGCAGCTTACGCACGGTATCTGCCGCCGCGTCCCACGTCTCGCTATCCAGCTGTTCTACCATCAATTGATGGCGAACATTGTACATGTCGCTGACACGTTTCATAAACGCATCCAGTCGTTGACTGTCTTTTGCCTGTTCAATTTCGTCCAGTTCTTCACGCAGCTCCAGCTGTTCCATCAGGAAGGCAGTGTCGCGCACCGTGTGCTGTTCACTTCTGATATCAAAGCCGTGTAAAGACAGTAAGTATTCGGCGCGCATCAAGGGATGACGCAGCGTTTGCCAGGCCTGGTTGATAGTGGCGGACTGCGAAACTGCAGCAAGTTGTTCCGCCTGAGAACCGCTGGCGAATTTATCAGGATGATACTGACGTTGTAGATCCTGAAAACGTAGGCTCAGCGCCTGAGTATCGAGCTGATAACGGGCCGGTAAGCCAAAGAGGGTGAAGTAGTCCATAACATTCTCAGGGCATCGATTCTCTGTTGTTCGATGAGGCAAAACCAGAGAGTCAGGTAAAACAAACCCCACGCGCAGGCGACCACGGTGGGGTTATCAGTAAGCGCGTTACACGTGGAAGCTTTCGCCGCATCCACATTCGTCTTTCACGTTCGGGTTAGTGAACTTAAACCCTTCGTTCAGACCTTCTTTGACGAAGTCTAACTGCGTACCGTCGAGGAATTGCAGGCTCTTTCCGTCGATCACGACTTTTACGCCTTTGTCTTCAAACACGGTATCTTCAGCCGCCGGCTCGTCAACAAATTCCAGTACATAGGCCATACCTGAGCAGCCGGAGGTTCTCACGCCCAGACGCAGACCAAACCCTTTACCGCGGTTCGCCAGGAAGGTATTTACACGCGCTGCTGCACTGTCGCTTAAGGTAATCGACATAATAAAACCTCAACTCTTAATTATTTTGCTTCACGTTTGCTTTTGTAATCCGCAATCGCGGCTTTAATCGCGTCTTCAGCCAGAATAGAACAGTGAATTTTCACTGGTGGCAGTTCAAGTTCGTCTGCGATATCGGTGTTCTTAATCGCCTGTGCTTCGTCCAGCGATTTCCCTTTTACCCATTCGGTAACCAGAGAGCTGGAGGCAATAGCGGAACCGCAGCCGTAAGTCTTGAAACGCGCGTCTTCAATGATACCCTCATTGTTGACTTTGATCTGCAACTTCATCACGTCGCCACAGGCCGGTGCACCCACCATGCCGCTGCCCACGTTCTCGTCGCTGTTGTCAAAAGAGCCCACGTTACGTGGATTCTCGTAATGATCGATTACTTTTTCGCTGTAAGCCATGATGAATTCTCCTTATCGGTGCCGAATTAGTGATGTGACCATTCAATACTGTTCAGATCCACGCCCTGTTTGAACATTTCCCACAGCGGAGAAAGGTCACGCAGACGGCCGATGGAGTTACGAACCAGATTGATGGCGTAGTCAATCTCTTCTTCGGTAGTGAAACGACCTAAAGAGAAACGAATTGAGCTATGTGCCAGCTCGTCAGTCATCCCCAGTGCGCGCAGCACGTAGGAAGGTTCCAGGCTTGCAGAGGTACATGCAGAACCGGAAGATACCGCCAGATCTTTCAGCGCCATAATCAGCGACTCGCCTTCAACAAAGTTGAAGCTGACGTTGAGAATGTTCGGTGCGCCATGCTCGAGGTCACCATTGAGGTATACCTCTTCCATGTCTTTCACACCGTTCCACAGACGGTTACGCAGACCGCGCAGACGCGCCATCTCGGTTTCCATCTCTTCTTTGGCGATACGGTAAGCTTCACCCATACCGACAATTTGGTGAACAGGCAGCGTACCGGAGCGCATGCCGCGCTCGTGACCGCCGCCGTGCATCTGCGCTTCGATACGGATACGCGGTTTACGACGCACATACAGCGCGCCGATACCTTTCGGGCCATAGATTTTGTGGCCAGAGAAGGACATCAGGTCCACTTTCAGCTGGCTCAGGTCGATAGGCAGTTTACCTACACTCTGGGTTGCATCAACGTGATAGATGATGCCACGCGCGCGGCACATTTCGCCGATCGTCGCAATATCCTGTACCACGCCAATTTCGTTGTTCACGTGCATGATGGACACGAGAATGGTGTCATCACGCATCGCCGCTTCAAGTTCTTTCAGGTCGATAATGCCGTTACGCTGCGGGGCGAGGTAGGTGACTTCGAACCCTTCGCGCTCCAGCTGACGACAGGTGTCCAGCACGGCTTTGTGTTCGGTTTTGCTGGTGATGATGTGCTTGCCTTTTTTCTGATAAAAGTTGGCTGCACCTTTAATCGCCAGGTTATCGGATTCAGTCGCACCGGAAGTAAAGACGATTTCACGCGGGTCAGCGCCCACGAGGTCGGCAATCTGGTTACGGGCGATATCTACCGCCTCTTCAGCCTGCCAGCCGAAACGGTGTGAACGAGACGCTGGGTTACCAAAGTTTCCGTCCAGGGTCAGACACTGCATCATTTTCTCGGCAACACGCGGGTCCACCGGCGTGGTTGCGGAGTAATCGAGATAGATCGGTAATTTCATTGCTCTATAAACTCCGTACATCGCTTCAATGCAAGGAATCAGGCAACCGGCTGGATGTACGACCGAGTTAACGGGGCGTCTGGCGTCCCGGCCTGATTCTAAAATACTTTTATTATGCGCGTAACTTAACGTCGATCGCGTCTTGAGCACGATTAGTGCGTGGAGCGTCATGCGTGTGCTGGCGACCAGACACATCGAGGACTTCCTGATTATTTACCAGTTCGCCCAACGTAATGTTATTGAGGAAACCGGTCAGGCGGTCGCTAAGATCGCGCCACAGCGCGTGGGTCAGGCACTTATCGCCGCCCTGACAACCGCCTTTGCCCTGGCAACGGGTCGCATCTACAGACTCGTCGACAGCGCTAATCACTTCACCTACTGCGATGCTGCCTGCATCTTTACCCAGCAGATATCCGCCGCCTGGTCCACGTACGCTGGAAACCAGACCGTTTTTACGCAAACGGGAGAACAACTGCTCCAGATACGACAGG
The DNA here is from genome assembly GCF_028069815.1 of Citrobacter sp. Awk 2. NCBI lineage: Bacteria > Pseudomonadati > Pseudomonadota > Gammaproteobacteria > Enterobacterales > Enterobacteriaceae > Citrobacter > Citrobacter sp. Awk 2. The sequence goes on along the minus strand of NZ_JANEWL010000050.1, from coordinate 3,941 downwards.
GAAATGCCCTGACGTTCAGAAATATCTGCCAACGGTACCGGGCCCGTTTCGGAGTTGAGCGCAACGTCCAACATTGCGGTCACGGCATAACGCCCTTTTGATGTCAGTCTCATGTCTTACTTAGCCTCAAACTCGCCCCTGCCCGGGGTTTTTTATTGTAAAATGGGGGTATTGCATAGCAGGGGCAAGTCTGACATTCCCGACTAAATCAGTCAACTATTTACTTGACTAATTTAGTCAGGTATTTTGCGTTCCGTGCGGTATTCGTTTGCCGGATAGCGCTTCGCTTATCCGGCCGACAAATCGTGCGGCCTGTAGGCGGGATAAGCGAAGCGCCATCCGGCGTAAAGACAGGTTACTTCCCTTTATTCTGTTGTTCAATCGACGCTAAAATCCCGCGCAGGATATTCAGTTCCTGGCTCTCTGGACGTGCGCGAGTAAACAGACGACGCAGCTTGTTCATCACCTGCCCCGGATGGCCTTCACGGATAAACCCGGTCGACAGCAGTGTCTGTTCCAGATGACCGTAAAAACGCTCTAAATCGTCGACCAGTGGATACTGGGTTTCTTCATAGTCAGCTGCTTTACCGCTTTCCTGCGTTGCCAGCCAGGCCATGCGGACTTCATAAGAGATGACCTGAACCGCCATCGCCAGATTGAGCGAACTGTATTCCGGGTTCGCGGCAATAGCGACGTGATAATGGCATTTTTGCAGTTCTTCGTTAGTCAAACCAACGCGTTCACGACCAAAAACCAACGCCACCGGCGTATTTGCCGCTTCAGCAACGCTTTTTAAGCCACACTCACGCGGATCCAGCATCGGCCACGGCAACGTGCGGGAACGCGCGCTGGTTCCGACAACCAGACTACAACCCGCCAGTGCTTCATCGAGCGTATCGACGATTTGCGCACTGCCAATCACATCACTGGCGCCAGCCGCCAGAGCGATAGCCTGGGAGTCCGGTTTTACTAATGGATTTACCAGCCACAGATTGGTTAAACCCATCGTTTTCATTGCGCGGGCAACAGAGCCCATGTTGCCAGTGTGAGACGTTTCCACCAGCACGATTCGAATATTTTGCAGCATTGTATTTCTTCGGCTAAAGATTATTCGACCATATTATCATAAAACGAAGACATAATCCGAACTCGCTGCTATACTCTGCGCCGTTTTCCCGTTCTTTAACATCCAGTGAGAGAGACCGATGCATCCGATGCTGACCATCGCCGTGCGCGCAGCGCGCAAGGCGGGTAATGTAATTGCCAAACACTACGAAACCCCAGACTCTGTAGAAACCAGCCAGAAAGGCAGCAATGATTTCGTGACTAACGTCGATAAAGCCGCCGAAGCGATTATTATCGAAACGATCCGCAAATCTTACCCACAGCACACCATCATCACCGAAGAAAGCGGTGAACATGTTGGTGAAGATTTGGATGTTCAATGGGTTATCGATCCACTGGATGGCACTACCAACTTCGTAAAACGTCTGCCGCATTTCGCGGTATCTATCGCAGTACGCATCAAAGGCCGTACTGAAGTCGCTGTTGTTTACGATCCAATGCGTAACGAACTGTTCACCGCGACTCGTGGTCAGGGCGCACAGCTGAACGGCTACCGTCTGCGCGGCAGCACGGCTCGCGATCTGGATGGCACCATCATCGCCACCGGTTTCCCGTTCAAAGCGAAGCAGCACGCCGCTTCTTATATGAAAATCCTCGGCAACATGTTCACCGAATGCGCGGACTTCCGTCGCACGGGTTCTGCTGCGCTGGATCTGGCATACGTTGCCGCTGCACGCGTTGATGGTTACTTCGAAATCGGCCTGAAACCATGGGATTTCGCTGCAGGCGAGCTGATTGCTCGTGAAGCTGGCGCACTGGTTTGCGACTTCACCGGCGGTCATAACTACATGGCGACCGGCAACATCGTTGCAGGTAACCCGCGCGTAGTGAAAGCCATGCTGGCGAACATGCGTGACGAACTGAGCGACGCGCTGAAGCGTTAATCTGCTGTGGTGCCGGATGCGACGCTTTCGCGTCTTATCCGGCCTACAATTCATACTATACCGTTCTAACCTAAAACGGTCTTATCCCCCGTCCTACCGGCACTGCACTCATCCACATCACCACCGCAGCGGCAATCAGCACCATGCCTCCGGCTAATGCCAGCGTTGTCCAGCCAATCTGCCGCCACAGTACCGGCGCGTTATTGCCACTGAGTTTCACCGCCAGCGAGCGGAAACTGTGCACCAGTAAAGCTAAAGATGTGATCGTCAGTGACGTTCCAGCCGCCATGGCCAGCGCCGATGCCATCCCCCAGTTAAACACGCCAACCACTTTGCTAAACAGCAGCACCATGATGGCTCCGGAGCACGGGCGCATGCCCATAGACAGAATTATCATCAGTCGCGCACGCCAGTCATCCCCGTGTTGTATCTGCTCAGGGTCTGGCAAATGTTGATGCCCACAACCACAGCCATCATGATGGATATGCTGCGACGCAAAAGCGGTAAACGTCGGGCGACGCAGCAACTGGCGCAGCTTTCTCAGCGCACGAACGCACAGCAGCACCCCCAACACCCCCACCAACGCATAACTTCCTTTCTCCAGCCAGAAACTGCTCATATGCAATTGCCGGGCCGGCAGCTGCAGTACCGTAAGCACCACTATCACCAGCCCAATTGCGACCAGTCCCTGTAACAACGAAGACGCCAGCGTCAGCCCGATACTCGACTTCAACTTCGACGGATGGGTCGCAAGCCAGGTGGTAATAACAATTTTCCCGTGTCCCGGCCCCAGCGCGTGTAGTACCCCATACAGGAAACTAAACAGCAGCAGCGATCCCCCGGCCCGGTTCGGATTAGCAGCAACCGCTTTGAGCAACCCACTCATCTGCTGATTAACATCCCGCTGCCAGACAATACTTTTCACCATGACCTGCGGCCAGATCTGCCATAGCCACAGTATGCCGCCCGTCGCCAGCAGCAAAAACAGCGCCAGCGGCCATAGGCTAAGCCAACGACGTCTGACCGTGTGTGGTCGATAAATTACTGACATTGTAACGTCACCGTCTGTGCAAACTGTTTACCTAATTCCATATCCTCCGGCGGTGCATCTTCTTTATCCAGCGACTGTGCAAAACTCAGCGTTTGTTCATTCGGCGTCGGCGTATGCACGGAAATCCGGCATTGCTGGCGTAGGGGCTGTGCCAGAGAGGCATCACTGTCTTTGTCATAGCTCATATCGACGTAGTAGGTCGGATCGAACGTTGAAATACTATATTTTTGTCCGTTCAACGGTTGCGGCTCTGCCAACGGCAGCACAAATGTCAGCACCGCCTGATGATCCTCACGTTCCATACCATATTCCGTCGGCCGATTTTTAAACTTTACCTTTTGTCCCGCATGCCACACTTCAGTGAAATAGTGCTGCCCAAGGACGTTGGCCATCAATTCTGCCGCCAGTTTTTTCCAGATCTCATCACCCGGTTTGGCATTCCCCGCATCATAAAGCAGATCAGCCGAGGTGATTTCATCCATCGTCCAGCGCATTTTCAGCGCTACAAACTGGTTATTTTCACTCACTATCTCAGTTTTCAGATGGATAAAACTGTGGGGATGCGCACCGACATTAAAAGACAGGATAGCCAGGATCAACGTGACAATGATGCGTTGAACGCGTTGCATGAGTTCTCCACGGTAACAATACAGGCCGCCACAATGATAACGTCCTGGGCGAAAAGAGTGGTGAGCATATCATCGAACGGAAAAATGTTGAGCACCCTTTTCCGGTATCGATTCAGTTCTCAATTTCGACATTTTATTATTTTCCCGTCACCGTAAAAACGACGATTCATGGCTTCAATTTACGTCAAATGATGCATAAATGTTAATTATAAGTTTCATATTAATGAATTATTAACAAATATAGCGTCAGAT
>NZ_JANEWL010000005.1:0-82688 GCF_028069815.1 Citrobacter sp. Awk 2 | reverse complement strand
TATTAATTCAGATCCAATGCCTATCAATTATCAACATTTAAATATTGGACGAGCCATCTTTTACACAAATAACATAAGAACAGCTGCATCCTGGCAGCAATTATAAATTACGCACAAATATTCAGTGCATTTATTATTTGGCAGATGGAACACTCAATGAATAAAAAACTTATCGCAATAAGTTTAGCAACCTCATTAACCTTACCTCAACTGGCACAGGCTGAATTTAAAGGCGGCTTCGCCGATATTGGTCTGCATTACCTGGACTGGACATCCGATACCACAGAAAAAACCAGTAAGAAATCACACAAAGATGATTTTGGTTATCTTGAACTTGAAGGTGGCGCGAATTTTAGTTGGGGAGAAATGTATGGATTCTTCGACTGGGAGAATTTCTACAATGGCCGCCACGCTAAACCCGGCAGTGAACAGCGCTACACCTTCAAAAATACCAACCGTATCTATTTAGGTGATACAGGGTTAAACCTCTATCTTCATGCCTACGGCACCTATGGCTCACCTGAACGTGCTAATTTTCATGATGACATGTTTCTCTATGGGTTAGGGTATAACTTCACTGGCAACGGTTACTGGTTTAAACCCTTCTTTGCCAAACGCTACACTGACCAGACATATTACACCGGAGATAATGGTTATGTGATGGGCTGGGTTGCAGGCTATAGCTTCCTGTTAGGCAGTGAGACGTTTTCCGTCACGAACTGGAATGAGTACGAATTTGACCGCGCAGCAACCTACGCAGCAGGAAACGGCGGCAAAGACGGCATCAACGGTGCCTTTGCGTTGTGGTGGAATGCGACACCGCACCTGACTGCAGGAATTCAATATCGCTACGCCGATAATAAACTGGGGGAGTCTTTCCTTCAGGATGGCATCATTTATTCCATCAAATACATATTTTAACCTACCGCACCTGCCCGACTGGCAGGTGCATTTAAATCTGATACAACGGATCGCGTGCCCGCCCAGCAGTTAATTCACTGGCCTGTGTACGCACCACGTCCCACAATGCCTGAGCGGCAGTTGAGAGAGAACGATTTTTGCGCCGCGCCAACATCAATTGCCGCTCAACAACTGGCGTTAAACGTTTAACCTGTAAATGGCTGCCCTGCGGTAAGGGGAGTGCCAGCGCGGGCAGCACGCTGATTCCAATCCCTGCTTCGACCATCGGGAACAGCGTTGCCGGGTGTCCAATCTCCTGAACAATGTTGGCATCAATAGAAAAATGAGACAATGCCGCATCAATTAGCGGTCGGCTACCAGAGGCATAATCCTGTAAAACCAGGCGCTCATGCTGCAGATCCTGCCAGTTAATCCATTCCCGGTGAGCTAGCGGGTGATCCTGACGACACAACAACAGAAACGGCTCCGATAGCACCGCTTCACACTGCAGATCGGTCACGGCTCCCGGGTCAATCACAATGCCAAAATCCACTTCCCCCTGACGAATACTCTCCAGTACCCACTGTTGTGGCCTGTCGTGCAGGACAAAATCGATCGCCGGATACAGCTGATTGCTCTGCGCAATACACTGCGGAATGAGGTGTGCGGAAATCGTCTGGCTGGCAGCCACACGCACCGTACCGGTTAACTGCGTACCAACCTGACCGGCTTCGCGCAGCGTACTGTGCAGTTCATCCAGAATGCGTTCCAGCCGCGCTGCGAGTTGCTGCCCGGCTTCCGTCAGCACCACCTCGCGCGTTGTACGATCCAGTAGCCGGACACCCGTCTGCCCTTCCAGCTCTTTTACACTATGACTGACCGCCGACTGACTTAAGCCGATGATATCCCCCGCCCGGCTAAAACTTTTGGCCTGAGCGACGGTGACAAAGATACGTAATTGGCGCAAAGAATAATTCATCGATTCAATTCATATATAGATGCAATAAATCAATTTTATTTCTCAAACAGAAAAACGCAAAATGTTCCTACCGAATTTCAGGAGCTTTTATGAAACTTTTTCGTATCCTTGATCCGTTCACGATAACGCTGATTACCGTTGTTTTATTGGCCTCATTTTTCCCTGCAGAGGGCGGCTTTGTTCCTTTCTTTGAAGGCCTAACCACCGCCGCTATTGCCCTGCTCTTTTTTATGCACGGCGCAAAGCTCTCGCGTGAAGCCATTATTGCCGGCGGCAGCCACTGGCGTTTGCATCTGTGGGTCATGTGCAGCACCTTTGTGGTCTTCCCCGTGCTGGGTGTCCTGTTTGCCTGGTGGGCACCGGTCAACGTTGATCCGATGCTCTACACGGGCTTCCTGTACCTGTGCATTTTGCCGGCCACAGTGCAGTCGGCAATTGCCTTTACATCCCTTGCGGGCGGTAACGTTGCCGCCGCCGTGTGCTCCGCCTCTGCCTCCAGCCTGTTGGGTATTTTCCTCTCGCCGCTGTTGGTCGGACTGGTGATGAATATGCATGGTGCAGAAGGCAGCCTGGAGCAGGTAGGGAAAATCATGCTGCAACTGCTGCTGCCGTTCGTACTGGGACATCTTTCACGTCCGTGGATTGGTAACTGGGTGTCACGCCATAAAAAATGGATCGCCAAAACGGACCAATCCTCCATTCTGCTGGTGGTTTACTCCGCTTTCAGTGAGGCGGTCGTGAACGGAATCTGGCACAAAGTTGGGGTCGGTTCACTGCTGTTTATTGTAATTGTCAGCCTTGTATTACTGGCCATCGTGATTGGTATCAACGTCTTTGTCGCGCGCAAATGTGGCTTCAATAAAGCCGATGAAATTACCATTGTCTTCTGTGGGTCGAAAAAGAGTCTGGCAAACGGGATCCCCATGGCCAATATTCTGTTCCCGACTTCGGTGATTGGTATGATGGTGCTGCCGTTGATGATCTTCCATCAAATCCAACTGATGGTATGCGCCGTATTGGCGCGTCGTTACAAGCGCCAGACGGACGCATTACAGGCGACGCAGCAGAATAGCCGCGCCGCGAAAGCTTAAAGCGGGCGTTTCAGGGGCTGTACCAGCTGTGTCAGCCCCTCGGTTTTAATCAGCAGCGTGATTTGCATTAGCTCACCCAGTTTGCCTGGCGGAAATTCATCTTTGCGGGCAAACCACAGCAGATACTCTTCCGGGACGTCAATCAGTCGACGCCCCTTATATTTTCCAAAAGGCATCACGGTGTTGGCAATATCAATCAGTTGCTCTTTTTCCATCTCAGGCGCCCAGTAAGCGGATCATTTCAGCTTCATCGATAACGATAATGCCCAACTCCTGCGCTTTTGCCAACTTCGAGCCTGCCGCTTCGCCGGCAATAACCAGATCGGTTTTCTTCGACACGCTACCTGCCACTTTCGCACCCAGTGCGGTCAGCCGCGCTTTGGCATCATCACGCGACATCTGGCTCAGACTACCGGTCAGCACGACCGTTTTCCCCGCGAAAGGACTGTCGATCTCTTCTGCATTGATGACGACGGGTGCTGGCCAGTGAATACCCTGCGCCAGCAACTGCACGATCACCTCACGGTTGCTCTCTTCGGCAAAAAAGTTAAACACGTGAGTAGCCACCACAATGCCAACATCCGGCACTTTTTGCAGCTCTTCAATGGAAGCCGCTTCCAGCGCATCCAGCGTACCGAAATACGCGGCCAGACCTGCAGCCGTTGCTTCACCAACTTCACGAATGCCCAGCGCATACAGAAAACGGGCAAAGGTGGTTTCTTTCGCTTTTTCCAGCGCGTTCACCACGTTTTGCGCCGACTTCGGACCCATACGATCGAGACCGGTCAGCTTACCTGCGGTCAACGTGAACAAATCCGCTGGTGTGTGCACGTACTCTTTCTCGACCAGTTGATCGATAATTTTGTCGCCCATACCGTCAACATCCAGCGCACGACGGGAAACGAAGTGTTTGAGCGACTCTTTACGCTGCGCACCACAGATTAAACCGCCCGTGCAGCGAGTAACGGCTTCACCTTCCACACGCTCAACGTCAGAGTTGCATACCGGACAGTGGGTGGGAAACTCAATTTCACGCGTATCGTCCGGGCGTTCGGAAAGCACGACGTTCACTACCTGCGGGATGACATCGCCCGCACGGCGAATGACGACTTTATCGCCAATACGCAAACCAAGACGCTCAATTTCATCCGCATTGTGCAAGGTGGCGTTACTGACCAACACCCCGGCAACCTGAACTGGCTCAAGGCGGGCAACAGGTGTAATCGCCCCGGTGCGTCCAACCTGAAACTCAACATCGCGTACGAAGGTCATTTGCTCCTGCGCCGGGAACTTGAAGGCCACAGCCCAGCGCGGCGCACGAGCGACAAAACCCAGTTGCTCCTGCAACGCCATGGAGTTGACTTTAATCACCACGCCGTCAATATCGAATCCCAACGTTGGGCGATCTTCTTCAACCTGACGATAGTAAGCGAGTACTTCCTCCGGAGAGTCGCACAACGTTACTCTGTTGCTGACCGGCAGGCCCCACGCTTTAAACTGCAGCAAGCGCCCCAAATGCGTATCGGGAAGTTCGCCGCCTTCCAGCACACCGACGCCATAGCAGAAGAAAGTAAGCGGTCGCTTCGCCGTGATACGCGGATCGAGCTGGCGTAATGATCCTGCCGCCGCATTGCGCGGGTTAGCAAACACTTTGTTGCCCGTGCGGCGGGCTTCTTCGTTAATTTTTTCAAACCCGGCCTGCGGCAAAAACACTTCGCCGCGCACTTCCAGACGTGCCGGAATATTATCGCCACGCAGTTTTAACGGGATCGCACGGATGGTGCGCACGTTCGAGGTAATATCCTCGCCAGTCGTACCATCACCACGCGTTGCCGCGCTGACCAGTACACCGTTCTCATACAGGATACTGACCGCCAGACCATCCAGCTTCAGCTCACAGCACCAGGTCAGCTTATCCGTGCTCTTCAGTCTGTCCTGAACGCGCTTATTGAAAGCGAGAAAACTCTCCTCATCAAACACGTTATCCAGCGACAGCATCGGCACTTCATGACGGATCTGGCTGAATGCCGCCAGAGGTGCGGCACCTACGCGCTGGGTGGGTGAATCGGGCGTGACAAGTTCAGGATGCTGCGCTTCCAGTTCACGCAGTTCGCGCATCAGGCGATCATATTCCGCATCAGGAATTTCCGGCGCATCCATCACATGGTAAAGATACTCATGATGGCGAAGCGTGGTTCGCAGTTCTGTCAGTTGTTGTTCGATTGATTCCATATCGCACCATCAATGATAAAAAACCCCCGACAGGCGGGGGTTCAGAAAGGAGAGGTCACGCCAGAGGAAAATCAGGCGTGAGATTCTTTAACTTCGCGGATGCGGTCCTGATACTCGCGCAGTTTCTGCGGCGTCATCATACGACGTTGATCGTCGAGCACCACACCACCCACTTCATCGGCAATGTGTTGTGCGGACTGCAGCATCAGCTTGAAGTTTTGCAGCTCGTCGCCATAGGACGGAACCTGCATAAAGATAGTAACGCCCGGCGTGCTGAAATCGCCGGTCATCTCAGGGTCAAACGTCCCTGGGTTCACCATATTGGCAAGACTGAACAGCGACGGACCACTCCCATCCGGGCTGAGATGACGATGGAAAATATTCATATCGCCAAATTTAAAACCAGCCTGCTGAATGCTGTTGAGCAACACCTCACCGTTGAGCTCGCTGCCATGATGCGCCGCGACGTTCATAATGATGACCGTTTCTTTACGCTGCGGTTTTTCAGCAACAGGCGCTTCTTCAACAACCGGTTCAGGCTGTGGTTGCGGTTCAACAACAGGCTCTACTGGCTGGAAGGCCTGCGGTGCAGGTTGTGGCGCTTGCTGCACGGGTTGCTGTACCTGTGGAGCCGCTGGCTGAGGTTGCATCGGTTGCTGCTGTACCGGTTGATGTTGCACCGGTTGTGGCTGTTGTACTGGCTGCTGCGGATGCTGGGCATGCGGCTGCGGTACCTGCGGTGCCTGAGTGGGCTGCTGCGCGTGTTGACGCGGCTGAGCAGACGCATAAGGCGGCTGGTACTGGTGTTGCGGCGACTGAGGAGGAACACCATGTTCCTGAGCGCTGCCGGGAGCATGATTCACACGATGCACGCGGACTTCGCCCACGCCTTCATCTTCCTCGACGTTGTCGTCGTAGGAATCCTCGTCATCACGTTTAGACTTCATGCGTTTCAGTGGGCGATCGCGGAATATAGAAGACCGTTCTTTACGGCTAGTCCAGAAACCATGTACCAGTAAAGCGATTATGGCGATCGCGCCAACAATGATTAATATCAGACGCAAATCCTGCATCATTATATTCTCTGTTGTTCTAACACCTTGCCACCACGGCAAACATTTACTCACTAAGAGTATTTGCCGATTACGCCAAGTGCAAGTGCACTCTTGGCTTTCACGGCATAAAGATGAATAAAAACGTGCTTTTTGCTGTTTTTTCGAACATTTCTGAACAGCCTAACGCTCAACAACCCGGTAAGATACGCAAAGTTTACCAGAGCTTATATAACAAGGAGTATGTCCTGACCATGGTTTCATCATCTGCAGTTGTACCTCGCAGCGGTTTTTATTACTTTTCTCAGGGATGGAAACTCATCACTCAACCGGGAATTCGTCGCTTTGTTATCCTGCCTTTACTGGTGAATATTTTGCTGATGGGCGGCGCATTCTGGTGGCTGTTTACGCAACTGGACAGTTGGATCCCCGCGCTGATGAGCCACGTCCCGAACTGGCTACAGTGGCTTAGCTATTTGCTATGGCCGATTGTGACTATCTCCGTGCTACTGGTGTTTGGCTACCTGTTCTCCACCATCGCCAACTGGATTGCCGCACCGTTTAACGGCTTGTTGGCAGAACAACTCGAAGCCCGCCTGACGGGCGCGACACCGCCTGACACTGGCGTTCTTGGCATCATGAAAGATGTGCCGCGTATTATGAAGCGTGAATGGCAAAAGCTGGCGTGGTATCTCCCGCGCGCCTTTGTGTTACTGCTCCTCTATTTTATCCCCGGTGTGGGGCAGACCGTCGCACCAGTGCTGTGGTTCCTGTTCAGTGCGTGGATGCTGGCCATTCAATATTGTGATTATCCGTTCGACAACCACAAAGTCCCATTCAAAGAGATGCGTATCGCCCTGCGCACACGCAAAGTCACCAACATGCAGTTCGGTGCGCTAACCAGTCTGTTTACGATGATCCCGGTGCTCAATCTGTTCATCATGCCGGTCGCGGTTTGTGGTGCCACGGCAATGTGGGTAGACTGCTACCGTGCTAAACACGCGTTATGGAAGTAATGCAAAAATGTGTAAAACAGGGGTGGCTTATGCCGCTCCTTATTCCATACTGACGTCGAATATTTCCTTTCTGAATATAGATATGCTAAATCCTTACTTCCCCATACTTTCTCAACAGGTATGCTGAAGCGGTATCCCAATTTCATACAGTTAAGGACAGGCCATGAGTAAGATTTTTGAAGACAACTCGCTGACTATCGGTCATACGCCGCTGGTTCGACTGAACCGTATCGGTAACGGACGCATTCTGGCGAAGGTGGAGTCACGTAACCCGAGCTTCAGCGTCAAATGCCGTATTGGTGCCAATATGATTTGGGATGCCGAAAAACGTGGTGTACTGAAGCCGGGCGTTGAGTTGGTCGAACCGACCAGCGGTAACACCGGGATCGCGCTGGCCTACGTTGCTGCCGCCCGTGGTTACAAACTCACCCTGACGATGCCAGAAACCATGAGCATTGAGCGTCGCAAGTTGCTGAAGGCATTGGGTGCAAACCTGGTGCTTACCGAAGGCGCGAAAGGCATGAAGGGCGCGATTCAAAAGGCGGAAGAGATTGTTGCCAGCGACCCAGAAAAATTCCTGCTGCTTCAGCAATTCAGCAACCCGGCTAACCCGGAAATCCACGAGAAAACCACCGGACCGGAAATCTGGGAAGATACCGACGGTCAGGTTGATGTGTTTATCTCTGGCGTAGGTACCGGCGGTACGCTGACCGGGGTGACCCGCTACATTAAAGGGACCAAGGGCAAAACGGACCTCATCACCGTTGCCGTTGAGCCGACAGACTCGCCGGTTATCGCCCAGGCACTGGCGGGTGAAGAGCTGAAACCGGGTCCGCACAAAATTCAGGGCATTGGCGCAGGCTTCATTCCGGGTAACCTTGACCTGAAGCTTATCGATAAAGTGGTTGCCATCACCAATGATGAAGCTATTTCCACGGCGCGCCGCCTGATGGAAGAAGAAGGCATTCTGGCGGGTATCTCTTCAGGTGCTGCGGTTGCTGCTGCGCTTAAGCTCCAGGAAGATGAAACCTTTACCAATAAGAATATAGTGGTTATTCTACCGTCATCGGGTGAGCGTTATCTGAGCACAGCACTGTTTGCCGATCTCTTCACTGAGAAAGAACTGCAACAGTAATGCCAGCATGTTAAATACGCGTAAAAAAGCACCCTTTTGGGTGCTTTTTTGTGGCCTGCTTCAAAGTTTCAACCCACCTGGCATTGATTCAGCCCGCCGGAACTGGTATTTAACCAAACTAATTATTTTGATGCGCGAAATTAATCGTTACAGGAAAAGCGCTAGCTGAATCGATTTTATGATTTGGTTCAACTCTTCCTTTCGCGGCATAATGTTTAATGACGAACGAAACGTCAGCGGCAAGAAGTTGCCAGCAACGGATTGCACCGAACTCCTTTTGTGTCGCGTCCTGTTTACGTCGACGCTAACAATACAGGCTAAAGTTGAACCGCCAGGCTAGACTTTAGTTCCACAACACTAAACCTATAAGTTGGGGAAATATAATGTTCCAGCAAGAAGTTACCATTACCGCTCCGAACGGTCTGCATACTCGCCCTGCTGCTCAGTTTGTTAAAGAAGCAAAAGGCTTTACGTCTGAAATCACTGTGACTTCCAACGGCAAAAGCGCTAGCGCAAAAAGCCTGTTTAAGCTGCAGACTCTGGGCCTGACTCAGGGCACCGTTGTTACCCTTTCCGCAGAAGGCGAAGACGAGCAGAAAGCAGTTGAGCATCTGGTTAAACTGATGGCTGAACTCGAGTAAGTTCAACGAGTTCTTTTAAATATCAGTCACAAGTAAGGTAGGGTTATGATTTCAGGCATTTTAGCATCCCCGGGTATCGCTTTCGGCAAGGCACTGCTGCTGAAAGAAGACGAAATCGTCATTGACCGGAAAAAAATTTCTGCCGACAAGGTTGATCAGGAAGTTGAACGTTTTCTGAGCGGTCGTGCCAAGGCATCTGCGCAACTGGAAGCGATCAAAACCAAAGCTGGTGAAACATTCGGTGAAGAAAAAGAAGCCATCTTTGAAGGGCATATCATGCTGCTCGAAGATGAGGAGCTGGAGCAGGAAATCATAGCCCTGATTAAAGATAAGCACATGACGGCTGACGCAGCTGCGCATGAGATTATCGAAGGTCAGGCCACAGCCCTGGAAGAGCTGGATGATGAATACCTGAAAGAACGTGCGGCTGACGTACGTGACATCGGTAAACGCCTGCTGCGTAACATCCTGGGTCTGGCAATTATCGACCTGAGCGCTATCCAGGAAGAAGTTATCCTGGTTGCCGCTGACTTGACCCCGTCAGAAACCGCACAGCTGAACCTCGAGAAGGTGCTGGGTTTCATCACTGACGCAGGTGGACGTACCTCTCATACCTCAATCATGGCGCGTTCTTTGGAACTGCCTGCCATCGTAGGTACCGGTAGCGTCACCTCTCAAGTGAAAAACGACGACTATCTGATTCTGGATGCCGTAAACAATCAGGTTTACGTCAACCCAACTAACGACATTATCGAACAACTGCGTGCCGTTCAGGAGCAGGTTGCTACCGAGAAAGCGGAACTCGCTAAGCTGAAAGATCTGCCCGCTATCACGCTGGACGGTCACCAGGTTGAAGTGTGTGCCAACATCGGTACCGTTCGTGACGTTGAAGGCGCTGAGCGTAACGGCGCTGAAGGCGTGGGTCTGTATCGTACCGAATTCCTGTTCATGGACCGTGAATCGCTGCCGACTGAAGAAGAACAGTTTGCTGCGTATAAAGCCGTTGCTGAAGCGTGTGGCTCTCAGGCGGTTATCGTACGTACCATGGACATCGGCGGCGATAAAGAACTGCCGTACATGAATTTCCCGAAAGAAGAGAACCCGTTCCTGGGCTGGCGTGCCGTGCGTATCGCGATGGATCGTAAAGAGATCCTGCGTGACCAGGTTCGCGCTATCCTGCGTGCCTCTGCTTTCGGCAAACTGCGCATCATGTTCCCGATGATTATCTCTGTTGAAGAAGTGCGTGCGCTTCGCAAAGAGATCGAAATCTACAAACAGGAACTGCGCGACGAAGGTAAAGCATTTGACGAAAGCATTGAGATTGGCGTGATGGTGGAAACACCAGCTGCGGCAACAATTGCACGTCATTTAGCCAAAGAAGTTGATTTCTTTAGTATCGGCACCAATGATTTAACGCAGTACACCCTGGCAGTTGACCGTGGTAATGATATGATTTCACACCTTTACCAACCGATGTCGCCATCTGTTCTGACGCTGATCAAGCAAGTTATTGATGCTTCTCATGCTGAAGGCAAATGGACCGGCATGTGTGGTGAGCTTGCAGGCGACGAACGTGCTACACTTCTGTTGCTGGGGATGGGTCTGGACGAATTCTCTATGAGCGCCATTTCTATCCCGCGCATTAAGAAGATTATCCGTAACACGAACTTCGAAGATGCGAAGGTGTTAGCAGAGCAGGCTCTTGCTCAACCGACAACGGACGAGTTAATGACGCTGGTTAACAAGTTCATTGAAGAAAAAACAATCTGCTAATCCACGAGATGCGGCCCAATTTACTGCTTAGGAGAAGATCATGGGTTTGTTCGATAAACTGAAATCTCTGGTTTCTGATGATAAGAAAGACACCGGAACTATTGAGATTGTTGCTCCGCTCTCTGGCGAGATCGTCAACATCGAAGACGTGCCGGATGTAGTTTTTGCTGAAAAAATCGTTGGTGATGGTATTGCTATCAAGCCAACCGGTAACAAAATGGTTGCTCCTGTTGATGGCACCATCGGCAAAATCTTTGAAACCAACCATGCGTTCTCTATCGAATCTGATAGCGGCATTGAGCTGTTTGTTCACTTCGGTATTGATACCGTTGAACTGAAAGGCGAAGGCTTCAAGCGTATCGCTGAAGAAGGCCAGCGTGTGAAAGTGGGCGACCCGGTTATTGAATTCGATCTGCCGCTGCTGGAAGAGAAAGCCAAGTCTACCCTGACTCCGGTTGTTATCTCCAACATGGACGAAATCAAAGAACTGATCAAACTGTCCGGTAGCGTGACCGTGGGTGAAACTCCGGTTATCCGCATCAAGAAGTAATTCTTGCCGCAGGGAAGAATGGCGCCATCTGGCGCCATTTTTTTTATCTAACGGACGTCAAAACCTGCCGGATGGCGCGACGCTTCTCCGGCCTACGAAAAACGCCGTAACGTAGGCCAGGTCAGGCGTATGCGCCGCCATCAGCATTAAATTTGTGAAGTAACCGGCCGGTAACACGCCTCGCGCATCAGGATTTTCATACCTTCCGGCCCGCTTTCCAGCATCCGCCGTTCCGAATCCGCCACTAGCAGTTCACAATCATAGCCACCGGCAATCCCAAACATGGCGCGCGCCACACAGATATCTTCCAGCGCTTCTGTTCCGCTGGTATCAAAATGTCCAACGATGCGTCCATGCTGACTAACCACCAGTCGATAACTCTTCATCGCGCCTCCCCTGCCAGTGGCAGAATTAACTCATCACAACCGCACAAGTGCGTCCATGTCATCACTTCCAGCACGCGCTGTGCAGCGTCGTGCGTGGCAGCAGTAAGTGGTTTTCCCAGCACGATACCGCTCACCAGTTCAGCGCAGAACAGATCGCCGGTCCCCTTCAGGTCCGTTTTCACCCGCGGATGGGCTAGCACCTCAACCGTTTCAGCCGTCACGACGGCAACCTGAATGACCTCCTCGGTTTCTCCCGGAGCGCTGGTGATTACCACCCATTTCAGCGTATCGGTGAGCAGCGATTTGGCTGCCGATATCGCTTCATCCAGCGTGCGACACGGTTTACCGCTCAACATCTGCAGCTCAAACACGTTTGGCGTCAGTCCCTGTGCCAGCGGTAGCAGATGTTTGCGATACGCCTCCGGTATTTCGGCCTTTACGTACATGCCGCTGTCCGTATCCCCAATCACCGGATCGACCAGAATACACAGATCCGGGTGGGTAGCCCGCACGGTCTCCAGCCACTGTGCCAGCAGAGCGATTTGTTCCGCACTGCCCATATACCCCGTAGTCACCGCTTTTAGCTCACGTAACGCATCGCGTTCATTTAAGGCGCGAAGATAGCCGCTAAACCAATCGGCCGGGATAACACCGCCATAAAAAGTCTCATAATGCGGTGTATTGCTGAACAGTACCGTTGGGATCGCGGTGACGCGTAATCCCTGCGCTTTGATGGCCGGGACGGCGATGCTGTTACCTACGCTGCCATACACCACCTGTGACTGGACGGCGACGATATCGGTTTGTAGCGCCCGATGCTTGTCGTCGAAGAGCACTGACTGTATTTCACTCTCCTGCTGCATAAACTTCTCCTCTCGCTGGACAGCGGGCTATCGCCTCACTATTATCGTCATATGCTAAAATTCATTTTGTCATAGGTCAATAATGATCGACGGAAAAACCGCTAACGAAATTTTTGACAGTATTCGTCAACATGTCGCTACAGGCACCCTCGCCTCAGGCGAAACGCTTCCGCCAGTGCGCGAGCTGGCGACGACATTGAACGTCAACCGCAATACTGTCGCGGCGGCTTATAAACGACTGGTCACCTCCGGGCTGGCACTCAGTCTTGGGAGAAACGGGACGGTAATAAAAGGAATTTCCTCCCCTATCGCGCTGGAGGGAGGGAACCCGAATACCCCGCTTACCGACCTTTCCGGTGGTAACCCTGCGCCGACTTGTCTCCCCGATCTCAGTCGTTATTTCGCGCAAATAAATAAGAATCCACGTCTGTATGGCGATGCCGTCGTATCGCCTGAGCTTAAAACCTGGGCCACACGCTGGATGCAGGATGCCCTCCCTGGCGTGGGAGAAATTGATATCACCAGCGGTGCTATTGACGCTATTGAACGACTACTGTGCGCCCATTTATTGCCGGGCGATAGCGTCGCGGTAGAAGATCCCTGCTTTTTAAGTAGCATCAATATGTTGCGTTATGCGGGATTCTCAGCGAGCCCGGTCACCGTAGACAACGAAGGTATGCAACCCGACATGCTGGAGGTGGCGTTACAAAGAGGGGCGCGGGCAGTGATCCTGACGCCGCGGGCCCACAACCCGACGGGATGTAGCCTGAGCGCCGCACGCGCCGCCCAGTTACAAAAAATCCTGGCCCGCTATCCGCAGGTGCTGGTGATTGTCGACGACCACTTTGCACTGCTGTCTGCATGCCGTTGGCACCCGGTGATTGCCACGCAAACCACACACTGGGCAGTCGTCCGTTCAATGTCGAAAACATTAGGCCCGGATTTACGCCTTGCCATCGTTGCCAGCGATCCGGTCACTTCAGCAAAACTGCGGTTACGACTCAACGCCGGCAGTCAGTGGGTCAGCCATCTGCTTCAGGATTTGGCCTGCGCCTGCCTGAGTGACGAGGAGTATCAACGTAAGCTGGTCCAGACTCAGCGGTTTTACGCAACACAGCAGCAAAAACTGACCACCGCTCTCAGAGGATATGGCATTGATCTACCCGTCGGTGATGGTCTGAATCTGTGGCTGCCTCTGACGCACCACAGTCAATCACTTGCTTTTGCCCTGGCAAAATCCGGTTGGCTGGTACGCGAAGGTGAGGTGTTTGGTGTGAATACACCATCGCACGGTCTGCGCATTACGCTGTCGACCTTGAACGACAGCGATATTCATAAGCTGGCGGCTGATATTCATCAGGCGCAAAAGCGCTAACAGGAGAGAAAAAGTGCGAGTTCATTTTGTTATTCATGAGTCTTTTGAATCTGCTGGCGCGTATCTGCCGTGGGCAGAACAGCGTGGCTATACCATCACCTGGTCGCGGGTTTACGCCGGAGAATCGGTTCCCGCCAATGCTGATGGGTTCGATATGCTGGTCGTCTTTGGTGGCCCGCAGTCTCCACGCACCACGCTGGCAGAGTGCCCGTATTTTGATTCTCAGGCCGAACAGCATCTGATCAATCAGGCGATTTCAGCACGCAAAATTGTGGTGGGGATCTGCTTAGGTTCACAGCTGATTGGCGAAGCGCTGGGCGCGAAGGTATGTCAAAGCCCGGAAAAAGAGATTGGTCACTATCCCATCACACTGACTGAAGCAGGTAAAGCGCACCCGCTGATCGCCCACTTTGGATCGCCGCTGATGGTCGGTCACTGGCACAACGATATGCCTGGATTAACCGATCAGGCGACAATTCTGGCGACAAGTGAAGGCTGTCCGAGACAAATCGTGCAATACGGTAATTTTATCTATGGCTTCCAGTGTCATATGGAATTCACCGCCGAGGCAATCGAGGGGCTGATTCAGCATTCGGAACAAGAGTTAGCAGAGGCCAGAGGAAAACGCTTTATCCGCTCTGTTGCTGAAATGCGCGAATGGGATTACCAGCAGATGAATGAAAAACTGTGGCAGTTCCTGGATAAACTGGTAGAGAACCGTAACGATTAATCATTGAAGGCCGGATAAAACACGCAACGTCTTATCCGGCGATCGTGTCGTGTGTTTGCCTGATGGCGCTACGCTTATCAGGCAAACAAATTAAATCCCTGCGCCCTGATTGAAGTGCTCTTCACCAAAAACGCCGGTCGAAAGGTAGCGATCGCCGCGATCGCAGATGATCGCCACCACCACAGCGCCGGGTGTAGCACGCGCCACGCGTAACGCCCCCGCCACCGCGCCGCCAGAACTGACACCGCAGAAAATGCCTTCACGAACCGCCAGCTCACGCATGGTGTTTTCTGCATCATTCTGATGAATATCCAGCACCTCATCCACCAGCGAGGCGTTAAAAATGCCCGGCATATACTCCGCAGGCCAGCGGCGAATCCCCGGAATACTGCTGCCCTCTTCCGGCTGCAGACCGACAATCGTCACCGGTTTAGCCTGTTCACGCAGAAAACGAGATACGCCGGTAATGGTGCCGGTCGTGCCCATGCTGGAGACGAAATGGGTAATGCGTCCGGACGTTTGCTGCCAGATTTCCGGGCCGGTTGTGGTGTAATGCGCATACGGGTTATCAGGATTGTTAAACTGATCGAGCAACTTACCTTCGCCACGTTGGGCCATTTCCAGTGCTAAGTCACGCGCCCCTTCCATGCCCTGCTCTTTGGTCACCAGTATCAGTTCAGCCCCGTAAGCCCGCATCGCCGCACGTCGCTCCTGACTCATGTTGTCAGGCATCAGCAGCTTCATGCGATAGCCTTTCAGCGCGGCGATCATCGCCAGCGCGATGCCGGTATTCCCGCTGGTTGCTTCAATCAGTACATCGCCCGGCTTAATTTCTCCGCGTTTCTCCGCTTCGACAATCATCGACAGCGCAGCCCTGTCTTTCACCGAGCCCGCGGGATTATTCCCTTCCAGTTTGACCCAAATTTCACTGCCGTTTTCCGGCGCAAGACGCTGCAGTTTAACCAGAGGCGTATTGCCAATCGTTTGTTCTAATGTGTTCACGTTTTCAGCTCAATAAAATGCCGGGTGGCGCTACGCTTACCCGGCCTACAGGTCATGCTTTAGCCCGTAGGCCCGGTAAGCGCAGCGCCACCGGGGAATAACTATGCGAATTAACCTATCAGGCCGATTGCGCCAGGGCAAGTTCCGCTTCACGCGTTTCAATGCGCTGGTCACCGTTGTACAGTCGTGCATTTTGCAGCCCAACAAACAGGCGTTCGCCACGAGCAGGGGAATCGTCTCCCTGCATGACCACTGTCAGCGGTTCGTTATACCACCCCAGTGGTTGCACAACTAATTGGGTGTAGTGACCTTTCGGACTGGCTTCCAGCACCTGTACCGGCAACGGGGAATCCAGGCTGGTACGACGGCTCACATCCACTTCCCACGGACGCAGGAACAGGTCAACCGGCCCTTGATACGCTGGCGTATAGCCCAATGGCCAACGGTGTGCGCCAACATGGAACTGTCCGCCACGAATCGTCCCCTGCAGGCGGTTAACCTCACCCATAAATTCCAGTACAAAGCGGGTTGCCGGTTCACGCCAGACCTGGTCCGGCGCATCGGCTTGTTCAATATGTCCCTGGCTCATTACCACCACGCGATCGGCCACTTCCGTCGCCTCTTCCTGATCGTGGGTAACAAACACGCTGGTAAATTTCAGTTCTTCGTGCAACTGACGCAACCAACGACGCAACTCTTTACGCACCTGAGCATCAAGTGCACCAAACGGCTCATCGAGTAGCAGGATCTGCGGTTCGACCGCCAGCGCTCGTGCCAGCGCCACACGCTGTTTTTGCCCGCCGGAAAGCTGCGCCGGAAAACGATCCGCCAGATGGGCAAGCTGCACCATCTCCAGCAATTTGGTGACTTTCGCCTTAATGGCCGCCGCGTTTGGACGCTCGCGACGCGGTAAGACCGTCAGCCCAAAGGCGATATTGTCGAAAACGGTCATATGGCGAAACAGCGCATAATGCTGAAAGACGAAGCCAACTTTACGATCACGCGCATGTAAACGACTGACGTCAGTACCATGAAAGCGAATATGCCCGCTGGACTGATGTTCCAGCCCGGCAATAATTCGCAGCAGCGTGGTTTTGCCCGAGCCAGACGGCCCCAGCAGCGCAACCATCTGACCTGAAGGAATATCCAGCGAGATATCGTTCAGCACCTGGGTGCGACCAAAAGACTTCTTAATATTGGCAATCTCAATGCTCATGATTTTCCTCCTGCTGCGCGCGTTTTTCCTGGTTCTCCAGACGCCATTGCAACATGCTCTTCAAAAACAGGGTAATAATCGCCATCAGCGTTAATAGCGCCGCGGCGGTAAAGGAGCCGACCGTGTTGTAGTCCTGCTCCAGTAATTCAATCTGTAATGGCAACGATAAGGTTTCGCCGCGAATCGAGCCGGAAACCACCGACACCGCACCAAACTCACCAATCGCACGGGCATTGGTCAACACCACACCGTACAGCAATGCCCAACGGATATTCGGCAGCGTCACGCGTCGGAACATCTGCCAGCCGGACGCGCCAAGCAGCACAGCCGCTTCATCTTCATTACTGCCCTGGCTTAACATCACCGGCACCAGTTCGCGCACCACAAACGGACAGGTTACAAAGACCGTAACCAGCACCATGCCTGGCCAGGCAAACATGATTTGCAGGTTATGTTCATCCAGCCAACCGCCGAGTGGGCCGTTAGAGCCGTAAAACAGCAGATAGACCAGACCGGCGACCACCGGCGAGACAGCAAACGGAATATCCAGTAGCGTCAGCAACAGCTGGCGACCCGGAAAGTTAAAGCGGGTCACCAGCCAGGCCAGCAAGACACCAAACACCAGGTTCACTGGCACTGCGATCAGTGCAATCAACACCGTAAGCCAGATGGCATGCAGCATGTCCGGGTTAGCCAGATTCTGTAATACCGGCAGTAACCCCTTACTGAATGCCTGCACGAAGATATAGATCATCGGCACCAGCAAAATAAACGCGGACACCAGCATGCCCGTGCCAATCAGAAACCATTTACCCCAGTTGATGCGGGGCGCCCCATAGTGTTTCAATTGGGTAATGTCTGCCATCAGTGACCTACCACGCGTCGACCAAAGCGACTCTGCAGGGTGTTAATCGAAAACAGCAGCAACAACGAAGCCCCAAGGATTACTGACGCAATCGCACTAGCGGCTGGGTAGTCAAACTCCTGCAAGCGAACAAAAATCATCAGTGAGGTGACTTCCGTTTTCCACGCAATATTCCCAGCGATAAAGATAACTGCGCCAAATTCGCCTAAACTACGGGTGAACGACAGCGCCACGCCCGCCACCAGCGCAGGAGACAGCTCCGGCAGCACCACTTTGCGGAAACTCTGCCAACGCGTAGCACCCAGCGTCTCCGCCGCTTCTTCATACTCCGGACCTAACTCTTCCAGCACCGGCTGTACGGTACGTACCACAAACGGAATGCTGGTAAAGGCCATAGCCACCGCGATACCCAGCCAGGTGTAAGTGACCTTAATATCCAGTTTCGCCAGCCATTCGCCGTAGAAACCGTTGACCGAAAACAGTGATGCCAGCGTCAGACCCGCTACCGCCGTAGGCAGCGCAAACGGCAGGTCCATCAGCGCATCCAGCAACGTGCGGCCCGGAAAACGGTAACGGGTTAAGATCCACGCCATTAACAGACCAAACACGCCGTTAAAAATCGACGCCACAAATGCTGACAGCAGCGTGACTTTATAGGCCGCCACGACCTGCGGGTTAGTAATCACATCCCAATATTGCGCCCAGCTCATTTGCGCCAGTTGCATTACCAGCGCACTAAGCGGTAACAGCAATATCAGGCACACAAACAGTAAGCTGGTACCCAGACTTAAGGTAAAGCCGGGCAGCACGCGTCGGGAAGAAACAGCAAACATTTACTTGCGCCCCGCCGCCAACAGTTTGTCCAGCTCACCGCCGCTGACAAAGTGTGTTTTCATCACTTCAGGCCAGGAGCCGAACTTGTCTTCTACGCGGAACAATTCAGTCTGCGGGAATTTATCTTGCAGCTTGTCCATGACCTGTGGGTTATTCACACGGTAGTAATAGTCGGTGATGATGGTTTGCGCCTGCGGGCTGTACAGCCAGTTCAGATACGCTTTAGCCGCTTTCTCTGTCCCGTTGGCCTGCACATTCTTATCTACCCAGGCAACCGGGAACTCGGCAAGAATATTGGTTTTCGGAATAACAACCTCAAAACCCTGCGCTTCATACTGCTTGCGAATGTTATTCACTTCCGACTCGAAGCTGATCAATACGTCACCGAGCCCGCGCTCGGCAAAAGTGGTGGTCGCGCCACGGCCACCGGTATCAAACACTTCGACATTTTGCAGGAACTGGGTCATGAACTGTTCGGTTTTGGCTTTATCGCCGCCGTCTGCTTTATCCGCAGCGCCCCACGCCGCTAAATAGGTGTAGCGCGCATTCCCGGACGTTTTCGGGTTAGGGAAGATAAGCTTGACGTCAGAACGAACAAGGTCATTCCAGTCGTGAATATTTTTAGGGTTTCCTTTACGCACCAGGAATCCCATTGTGGAATAGAACGGTGAACTGTTGTTCGGCAGGCGAGTTTGCCAGTCGGCCGGGATCAACTTGCCTTTGTCGTGCAGGATTTGCACGTCGGTCACCTGGTTATAGGTCACCACATCGGCTTTCAGTCCCTGTAAAATCGCCAGCGCCTGTTTTGATGACCCGGCATGAGATTGTTTTATCGTCAGTTTATCGCCGCCGTTATCCTTCGCCCATTGCTGTTCAAACGGCGGGTTAAGGGCGGCAAACAGTTCGCGGGAAACATCGTATGAACTGTTCAGCAGTTCCGTTGCCTGCGCCTGACCCACCAGCAACAGCATTGCTGCCAGCGTCAGGGTTCTTTTTTTCAGTAAGTTAACGGCCATTGCGCACCCTTATAAATTAAATGACTTTCTTATGGTCATCATATTTATAACCAGTGCTAAAGGAGTAACGGTTTTATATACCGTTTGATGATTTGAAAGTTGAAAAGAGAATAAGAGCTTATCCCAGTAGGTGTAATTGTTGCAGGCAGTTTGGACACGGACAGCGCGGAAAAACCGGAGCGTACACGAAGTACGTGAGGATTTTGAGCACTGCCCAGGGCCAAACTGGCAAATAAAATAGCCTAATGGGCTAGCTCTAAGGGGTACCTCCTCCCCAGGTTCACCAGGGAGGAGACAGGCATCAATCAGATGCCGACGCTAACGCTTTCCGGCAGTGTGCTGCCGCCATCAATCACGTTTTGCGTGCCAGTTAAGTAGCTGGATTCATCCGACGCCAGGAACGCCGCCAGTTCACCCACTTCAAGCGGGCAGGCCAGACGGCGCATTGGAATCGCTTTCGCCATGTCGACTAAAACCGATTCAGGATCGTCCGGGTTAGACTGACGTGCAATATTTTCCGCCATTGGCGTACGAACGTAGCCTGGGCAAATTGCATTTACACGAATCCCCGATTGCGCGTATTCAACCGCCAGGGACTTGGTTAAGCCGATAATAGCGGCTTTCGACAACGCATACGCCGTTTCACCCGGGTCGGCTACCATATCGCCTGTTACCGATGACATCATCACGATGCGCCCGTCTTTGCGTGCAATCATCTCCGGCAGAACGGCCTTCGTCACGTTCCAGACGCCTTTAATGTTGACATCAATGTGGAAGTCGCGATCTTCATCGCTCATTTCAAGGAAGTTGCCAAGGCGACATACGCCGGCATTGTTGACCAGAATGTCGATTTTGCCTTCAATTTTCTTCGCGCGTTTTACCGCTTCCGTGACCGACGCAAAATCTCTGACGTCTGCGTGAACCGCTGTGCAGCGATGCCCGCGCCCAGCCAGTTCATCCGCCAGCTTTTCAATCTCATCGGAGATATCCAGCAGGATTAAGTTCGCGCCATGGCGGGCAAACGTTCTGGCGATCCCCTCGCCAATACCCTGAGATGCGCCTGTAATCAATGCTGTTTTGCCCGTGAGTTTTCCCATTTCAATATTCTCCTTTTGAATATGAAGCCTTCGCTTCATTCACGCAGAAGATACAGCATTAACAAATTCATGCTGAGGAATAGCTCACTAAATCAGGTTAATTTAAGGTAAAAAAAATCCCCGTCGGGGCGGGGATTTTCAATTCTATGACAGATAAGAACGCGGTAGGCCCGGTAAGCGTTAGCGCCACCAGGCAACACCGGGATTACAGCGCCATCAGTCGATCCAGCGACGGTGCAAAGTAATAGCCACCGGTGACCGGTTTGGTAAAGCGCAGCATCGCGTCACGTTTGCCGTCGGTATCACCAAACATGCTCAGCAGTTGCTGCTCAATATTGTGCAGACGCGCACAGTACGCGCAGAAATAGAGACCATGCGTACCGCTGGCTGTACCGTATGGCAGGCTCTGACGAACAATTTTCAGACCCTTGCCATCTTCTTTCAGATCCACACGGCTCAGGTGGGATGTTACCGGACGATCGTCACCATCGATCTCTTCGTTGGCTTCCTTGGTGCGGCCAATCATCATTTCCTGATCGTGAATACTCATGCGGTTCAGTTGCTTCAGGTTATGTTCCCAACGCTGCACGAATACATAGCTGCCGCCAGCATCGACGCCATCTTTAATAACAGCGACTTCACGACGCGTTTCTTCACCCGCCGGGTTTTCAGTGCCATCAACAAAGCCACTGAGATCACGCTCTTCCACCCAGCGGAAACCGTGGATCTCTTCTTTGACTTCAATACAGTCGCCAAATGCTTCCATTGCCGCCTGCGCAACGGAGAAATTCACGTCATGGCGCAGCGAGAGAATATGGATCAATACGTCATACTGGGTCGCCGGAGCCAGGCCTTTACCGTAAGGGATGAAGTCCTTCAGCTCTTCCGCGCCCACGCCGCCGCTCAGCGTGCGCCAGGTATTGTTGCCAAAAGCGACTACCGCGCCCAGATGCGCATCCGGGAATTTCGCTTCAAAGGTCGCCAGCTTATCGGCAAATGTTTTGCTGGCCGCTCGCAGAGCCTCAACATCACCTTTTACATTGGCTTCAATCCAAATCGCCGCACGGCAATGTTCTGGCAAAATGCCACTCTGAACCTGAGACATTGTTCCTCCTGAAAAAAAGCTGCCACGACATCGTGGCATTGATGGGCGTTATTCTACCTGTTTTTTTAGTAAGTCGATTTGTTCAGACGCAAATTAACGCCGCCAGATAATTTTGCTTACTTTCCACTCTTGTAGTGTATCGTCAGACGGCATTATGCCTTCAGGGCCGCTCCAGTCACCGGAAAAAATATAGCTAATGTGCTGACTTCCTTCAGCTTTACATTCAACGTTCTCGCTATCATCACCGGTTGCTTTCTGACAATTACCGAAGGCTTTAGTGTAAAGGTCGCTAAACGGTGTACCGATTTCAACACCCGCGTCTGATGAAATATCGCTGTCCAGGACATCAATGCGGCTGATGGTTCCCTGGTCTCCATTGATCACCATTGCCAGCTTGTCACCTTTCATCGCCTCAAAAAAGCGCACGACATTGCCGTTATTGGTTTTCATCCCACTACGCAGGCGATAATCGCCATCCAGCGCATCAGCAATGGTCTTTTCTTCCAGTGTTGTCGCGCCCGTGAGTTTTCCCACGCCTTGCTCAGTGACCTCGGTCGAAGAACCAAACCAGTTCCACGGATTAGCGGCGGACCAGTTCACCGATGAGAGGGTTGAACACCCGGTCAGCACCAGCGGTATCGCGCATAACGTCAAACGCAGTGATTTCATTTCACTTCCTTCCATATTTATCAACGCTGCTTTGAGTCCGGTTTCACTAAAAAGTGCCGTTATTCTTTCTCGGGGGAAAAACAGACGCGCAGACGTTGATTGGTTAACAGCCAGACCAGCGCGACGATATCCGCCACCAGCAGCGTCAGCCCGATGCCGTTGACCGGATCGCCTGCCAACCACAGCATCGGCTGCCAGCCGAGCAGCACCAGTTGAGCCAGAATCAGTAATCCGCGCAGCCTGTGCCACAAAACGGGAAACGCGAAACGCCGCCCGCTGAGTAAAAACGCCAGCACGGCCGGAACGCCGGGAAGTAACCCCAGCCAGAACGCGTCATGATCGGGATAAAACAAATTCAGCAACGTGTTGCCTTGATCGCGGGAAGAACCCGCAATCACAAACAACACCCAGGTACGCGCCTGGAGCAGCAGCACGCACCAGAACAGAAATGGCAGGCGCAGACGCCCATGACCGTCATAGTCGGCGGGATGGAACTCAGTACTCTTCATCTTCGATTAAACGTTTACCCAGATGGAGTACATCGGTATGTTCATAGCCCAAACGCTCATACATACCCAGCACAACGTCATTATCGTCACGCACCATGATTTGAATCTTTGGACAACCACGGGCAATGAGCTTTTTCTCCAGTCGGTTCAGCAGCGCATTAGCAATACCACGCCCCCTGAACTCAGGATGCACGCCAAGGTAATAAGCGGAACCACGATGACCGTCATAGCCCCCCATCACTGTGCCGACAACTTCACCGTTCACTTCTGCGACCAGAAACAAGCTGACGTCATGATTGACTTTGCGCTCAATGTCCATTTCCGGATCATTCCATGGACGCAGCAGATCACAGCGCTCCCAGAGGGTGATCACCTCTTCGAAATCTTCCTGGCGAAATACGCGTATTTCCATGGTATTAGTTTCCTTTTCAGGACGTTAAAAAGCGATTATGGCGCGAACCACTGATTTAGCCAATATCTGACGCGAAGCGACGGAAAAAATGGCATAATACGGAATTGTCACGTATTGAAATGAAAAGTAAAACAATTCTTATCCCGATCCGTCGCAACGGACTACGCGATACGATATAACGTCTGGAACCTTTTTTTACAACTCAGGCCGTATGAGCACTTTTAAACCACTAAAAACTCTCACATCGCGCCGCCAGGTGCTGAAAGCTGGGCTGGCAGCCCTGACGCTGTCCGGCATGTCGCAAGCCATCGCAAAGGAAGAAACGCTAAAGACCAGTAATGGTCACAGCAAACCGAAAGCCAAAAAAGCGGGTGCTAAGCGTGTTGTTGTTCTTGACCCAGGACACGGTGGTATTGATACCGGAGCAATTGGCCGCAACGGCTCGAAAGAAAAACACGTGGTGCTGGCGATTGCCAAAAATGTACGCTCGATTCTGCGCAATGAAGGAATTGATGCACGCCTGACCCGCTCTGGCGATACCTTCATTCCACTGTACGATCGCGTTGAGATTGCCCACAAGCACGGTGCCGATCTGTTTATGTCGATTCACGCCGACGGCTTCACCAATCCGAGCGCGGCGGGGGCATCAGTCTTCGCCCTGTCCAATCGCGGTGCCAGTAGCGCCATGGCGAAGTACCTGTCCGATCGTGAAAACCGTGCCGATGAAGTCGCAGGTAAAAAGGCCACCGATAAAGACCATTTATTGCAGCAGGTACTGTTCGATTTGGTACAAACCGACACCATTAAAAACAGCCTGACGCTCGGTTCGCACATTCTTAAGAAAATCAAGCCGGTACACCGTTTGCACAGTCGCAGCACGGAACAAGCCGCGTTCGTGGTACTAAAATCACCGTCAATTCCTTCGGTACTGGTCGAAACGTCATTCATCACCAACCCGGAAGAAGAACGGTTGCTGGGCACAACGGCATTTCGCCAGAAAATCGCCACCGCTATCGCCAATGGCATCATCAGCTATTTCCACTGGTTTGATAATCAGAAAGCACATTCGAAGAAACGTTAATCATGAAGCCCGATGCACAGCGCGTTAAACAGTTCCTGCTGAGTCTGCAGGATAATATTTGCCAACAGTTATCTGCCGTCGATGGTGCAACGTTTGTTGAAGATAACTGGCAGCGTGAAGCGGGCGGCGGCGGTCGTAGCCGGGTGCTACGTAACGGCGGTATCTTTGAACAAGCGGGGGTGAATTTCTCCCACGTACACGGTGACGCAATGCCAGCCTCTGCTACCGCACATCGGCCAGAGCTTGCCGGGCGCAGCTTTGAGGCGATGGGTGTCTCGCTGGTCGTGCATCCGCAGAATCCGTACATCCCTACCAGCCATGCCAACGTGCGTTTTTTTATCGCCGAAAAACCGGGTGCCGATCCAGTATGGTGGTTTGGCGGTGGCTTTGATTTAACGCCCTACTATGGTTTTGAAGAAGATGCCGTTCACTGGCATCGCACCGCGCTTGAACTCTGCCAACCGTTTGGTGATGACGTGTACCCGCGTTACAAAAAATGGTGCGACGACTACTTCTTTCTGAAGCACCGTAACGAGCAGCGCGGCATTGGTGGGCTGTTTTTTGATGACTTGAATACGCCAGATTTCGACCACTGCTTCGCCTTTATGCAGGCGGTCGGGCAAGGTTACACCGAGGCGTATCTGCCGATCGTCGAACGCCGCAAAGCGATGATCTGGGGCGAGCGCGAGCGCAATTTCCAGCTTTATCGTCGCGGACGCTATGTGGAATTTAATCTGGTGTGGGACAGAGGCACGTTGTTCGGTCTGCAGACCGGCGGGCGCACCGAATCGATTCTGATGTCAATGCCGCCGCTGGTACGCTGGGAATATGACTGGCAGCCGGAAGCGAACAGCCCGGAAGCCGCCCTTAGCGAATTTATTCAGGTCCGCGACTGGGTGTAATTGCCTGATGGCGCTACGCTTATCAGGCCTACAACCCGTAGGCCGGATAAGACGTAAAGCGTCGCATCCGGCACAATTCTTTCATCACGCCCACTGACGCATGCGCTGATGCAGCGTCAGCGAGGGTTTTTCCGCAAACAGCTGCTGGTAATCGGTAGCAAACTGTCCTAAATGCCAGAATCCCCACTGCATCGCAGCGTCTTTCACCGTCGCACTTTGCGACCACGGGCTAATAAGCTCCCGGCGCACAGCATTCAGACGAATACGCTTTAACCAGGCATTCGGTCCGATACCCAGGATCGCGTGAAACGCGTTTTGCAGCGTGCGACGACTCACATGTAGCTGGTTACACAAGTCGAGCACGGTCAGCGGTTCTGACATATTTTCCAGCACATATTCGCGCGCACGCGACAGCAGGCGGCGATAGCTCTGATGGCTGATGCTTTCAGCGGTCATAATCGGCTGAGCGTCTTCCAGCATCGTGCCCATCGCCAGCAACAGGTTATCACCCAATACTTTGCGCACCGCCGGCTGATGAAGGTTCTCAGGATTTTCACTAAACGTCGCCAGCGCCTGTTGCACAAAGCCCCATAACGCAGCTTTGTGCTGTTCTTTGACTTCCAGCGCCGACTGGTTGCGCAGCATATGCAGCACCCTTTCCGGGTTATGCAGGAAGTTGGCCTGACGCGCAATCGCCTCTTCCGAAATGACAACCCCCAGAATGGTGTAATCATCTGGTGTGCTCAGCTCAAACTCTGTTCCGCCTGGGCGGGTCGCAATTTCAGCACTGCCAAGGCATTGCGTACCAATAAACCCCTGCTCTCCGCGCGTAGCCGGAATACCAAACCAGAACGAATTCGGCCAAACCAGGCATGACTGGCGCAGCGCAAGACCGGTGTATTCACGGAACACCTGAATATCATCAAGCAGGATTTCCGTGAACTCGCCATGAAATTTTCCCGGATGCAGTTGATCATAAATCTGCTGCCAGGCAGTAATCGTCAGGGCATGCTCATACACATCTGTTGTTCGCCGTTGGTGAACGTTGTCCACCTCCACCTTCGGCGTAAGTTTAACGTCTTCGGGTAATGCTTCATGATAAAGATGGTGCAGGTTTGCAGTACGGGTCTTTTTCATGATCTTTTAAGCCGGAAGCTTCAATGAAGCCCCCGGCCCTCCGACAGGTTAATTTTTTAAGCGATAGCGACTACTGCGTTTACGCAACGCTCCGTCAGAAAAGAGCTGTTCCAGCGCATTTCTGGCTTTATCAAGTGACCAGCCAAAGTGCGCGGCCACTTCCCCTGCCGTCATTCCTTGACGGGTTGATGCCAATAACGCCAGGAGCTCATCAGAAGATTCAGATGTCACAGGCGCTTCCTGCGTCTTTTCCGCTTTGGCTTCTGGCATCATTTCTGGCTTCGGTGCGGATTTCTTCGGCGCACGTTTAAAACCGCCGATCAGCCACTGGGTGTCATCATCCGGCCGCCCTATCTCCTTACGGCTGATAACACGGCCTGTACGCGCAGCAGCAGCACTGCCAGCATCCAGCGCAGCACGGCACGCCGCCAGATCGCCTTCCACCACCAGCGTCAGCCTGCCAGGATCGAGCACTTCGTGGCTAAGCAGTCGCACGTTCGCAGCTTTCAGCATGGCGTCCGCAGCATCAACAGCCGCAACCATGCCATCCACTTCCAGTAATCCCAGTGCATTGATCATCACAACCTCTCTTACGCGCGTTGTACCGGATTACGGGCAATATCCAGAACGGCATCGGCAAAGGCGTTACACGCGGCTTTACAGGCGGCCTGACTACCGGTCAAAAACGCCGCTGAGTAGTTGGTTTCTGACGGTGGTGGAACGTAGGTCACCAGCTGTACATCGGCAGATTTCAGTGCAGCATCAATACCGAATGTCGCTTCCAGCGGCGGTGCCACCAGATAGGCCATGGGATCGCCAAGTCGACATCCCGCTGTCGCGGAAAGATACGACCCCGTGCGCGATACGACGTGCGCCAGGAAGGCGGTATTTTCTGCGTCATTTGCCCACTGGAACGCCGCGCCACTTTCAATATTGGCAACCATGGCGTCCAGGCCCGCGCGAACTTCAGCCGGGTTCGGTCCGCCGAGCATAATCAGCACTTCACCTGCCGTGGGAGAAGGTCCGTGTGCCGCACCGGCATACAATGAGCGGCCATAAACCACTTCCACCATCGCCTGTTTGGTCGCCTCGTCTGCGGCAATATACGCCACGTCATCAGAATCTGCTGTGATGAGCCCGAGGCTACGTATATGTGGCGGTAATTTAAGTTCGCGAGCAAAACCGTCATTTACCGAGGCAATCACGCGCATCGCGGTGACTGAGGGTCTTATCAAATCTAATGCTGGCATGATGCCTCCTTAACGGGTCATATTGATGCCGGATGCTTTTTGCTCCAGCATGCGCTTGGCCAAATCGACGATTACCGCAGCCGCTTCTACCGGAGGCGTACCGCCCTGGTGAATGTTCGAGATACAGGTGCGGTCAGCTTCAACGGTAGTCGCCACGCGCGGTGAATACACCGCGTAGCAGGAAAGGCTCTCCGACTGGCCTAAGCCCGGACGTTCCCCCACCAGTAGGATCACCGCTTTCGCCCCCAGCAGTTCGCCAATCTGATCTTCGATTTTTACGCGACCATAGCGAACAAAGAACGGCGTACCGACCTTCAGCCCGGCTTGTTTTAAACCCGACAGCAGCGGCGGCAGAATCTCTTCGTAGTTGGCGGTGATCGCATCGGTAGACAGGCCATCAGAGATAATCACCTGCACATCCGGGTTAGCCACACACTGCGATTTCAACGCTTCAATGGCTTCCGCACTCAGACGACGCCCCAGATCCGGGCGTGTCAGATACAGGTTTTTGTCACTGATTTCTGAACGAACTTCCAGCAACCCTTGCGCTTTCACCCACTCTTCCGGCACCTCTTTTAAGACCGTATCTTTCGAACGCGAATGGTCCGCCAGGAAACGCAACAACGCCTGAGTACGCGGGCGAGGACCGGCACGACCGGTGCACACGCGTGCTGCAGTACTGCGACGCAGTTCAGTCAACACGTCCGCACGGTGTGGATTTTCGACACCAATCCACGCTTTGGCTTCAGCAGAACCCAAGTCCATCGCACAGCTTTCACCTGTCGGCGCAGCACACTGTGTGGTGCTGCATTTCGCTTCCGGTGACGGTGCCTGAGCCTGCGGCTGTGACTCACCCATTGACGCCATTACGCTGCGTACAATTTCTTCAATCTGTTTTTGATCCATCGTGTGTCATCCCCGCGTCATCAGAAGAACAGTGACGGATCGCCCGCCCGTTTGGTCAGGCGACCGTTTGCCATAATGCCCATGGTTTCCAGCCAGCGCTCAAACTCCGGCGACGGACGCAGGTTCAGCAGCTGGCGCACGGTCGCGGTATCGTGGAATGCAGTGGTCTGGTAGTTGAGCATGATGTCGTCACCGAGCGGCATGCCCATGATGTAGTTGCAGCCAGCGGTGGCGAGCAGAATCATCAGGTTTTCGTTGAGGTTCTGGTCAGCATCAGCATGGTTGGTGTAGCAGCAGTCACAGCCCATTGAGATGCCGCTCAGCTTGCCCATGAAGTGGTCTTCCAGACCGGCACGAATAATCTGACGGTCGTTGTAGAGATACTCTGGTCCGATAAAGCCCACCACGGTGTTCACCAGGAACGGATCGTAGTGACGCGCCAGCCCGTAGTTACGCGCTTCCATCGTCACCTGATCGGCACCAAAGTTAGCGCCAGCAGAAAGCGCAGACCCTTGCCCGGTTTCGAAGTACAGGCAGTTTTCCCCGGCGATACGGTTAAACTCCGCACCCACGGCACGCGCTTCATCCAGCATCGCCAGCTCAACGCCAAACTCTTTTAAGCCTTTTTCACTGCCGCAGATACTCTGGAAAATCAGCCCGCCCGGCGCGCCGCGACGAATTGCTTCAATCTGCGTGGTGACGTGCGCCAGTACGCAGCCCTGGGTCGGAATATTAAATTTGTCGATGACGCCATACACGGTATCGAGGACGCGGCTTAAGTTCTCCACATCATCCGTTACCGGGTTGACCCCAATGACCGCATCACCCGCACCGAAGGAAAGACCTTCATAGATCTGAGCGGCGATACTCTGTACATCGTCACGGGTATCGTTCGGCTGCAAACGGCAGCTAAAGGTGCCCGGCAAGCCAATGGTGGTGTTCGCCTTTTTGATCACCGGCATTTTCTTGCCGCCGTAGATCAGGTCCGCGTTGGAACAGATTTTGGCCACCGCAGCAACGACTTCCGACGTTAACCCTTTGCGCGTAAACGCAATGTCATCGACAGAAGTTTCATCACTCAGCACATACTCGCGCAGCTCACTGATACTCCAGTTTTTGATGCGGTTATAGGCCGTTTCATTGACGTCATCCTGAATCAGACGCGTTACGCAGTCTTCTTCATAGGAAATCACCGGGTTATTGCGGATATCCGCCACCGTCATTTCCGACAACACCTGCTTGGCAGCCACACGCTCCTGCGAGCTTGTTGCGGCCACTCCTGCCAGCACATCCCCCGAACGCAGTTCGTTGGCTTTTGCCAGCACCTCTTTTACATCCTTAAACTGATAAACATTGCCGAACAATGTGGTCTTTAGTTTCATAAGTCGTTCCCTCAGGAAGGAAATGCGAGTGATTTCACCGTCACCGGCACAACCGATCCGCCAAAAAGAGGCGTACCAATGTCGATATAGTCCCCCGCCCGGACAACCACCTCATCGATGACTGCCAGCGGGTGTTGCTGTAACTGTGGGCGTAACAGCATGCCCAGGGCTTTACCAAAATCCTGCTCGGCTACCACCAGCAGGGGATGCGGATTCGGATAACGCGCGACGAAGGCCAGCAGCGCGTCAATCACCGTTAACAGCGCGGCGTAGCGCACCGGTAACGAACCGGGCAGCGCAAGCACATAAGCATCCGTTTGTGGATCCAGATCGAGCTGCATCAATGCCTGTTGCCAGGCAGCAACCAAATCGGACTCATCCACCGGAATCGCCACCGGCAGATTGCGCAGCGGAAGCTGAACACCCTCCAGCCAGATGGTGCTGCCCGAAAGCGACAGCGTATGCGCACCAGCACCAATCACCGTGGCGCGCACGGTTTGCGCCGGGAACTGCACGTTCATCTCACGCAGACGCGGGTGCTCATGCAACGCCGTGGCGAGCAGCGGCCCGATATCGGAAAAACAGAACGGATCGGCAGGTTGGTTGCGGTAGCATTCGCCCACTCCGCCGGACAACGTAATCACTTCCGGTTTCACGCCCGCAGGCAGCAGACCGGTTTGCATCAGCGCCTGCGCCAGTGGTGAAAGCGTGCCTTCAATCACTTCCACAATCAGCGCCGCCATCCGTCGCGCCACCTGAACCAGTTGCGTGGCGTTAAGCGAACGCGCATCGGTGCCAGGGCCAAAAACGTCATCGACAATCATCTGTCCCGGCTGATGCGCGTGAACCACGCGCCCCTGGCCGTCCGTTTCCAGCAGACGCCCTCCGACGTTCAGGCAGGCTGAACCGCTGACTTTCCCCGCGTCGAACAGCACGTAATTCGACGTCCCGCCACCGATGTCGATATTCAGAACACGGCACAACTTCTGCTCTGACAGGGTCTGGGCACCCGCACCATGGCCAGCAATCACCGATTCCAGATGTGGACCGGCACTGGCCACCACGAAATCACCCAACGACTGGGAGAGCATCATCACCGCCGGACGCGCATTGCGGGTTTTCGCACTTTCCCCGGTAATGATGATCGCGCCGGAATCGACGGTTTCTGGTGCGATACCCGCCGCCTGATACTGGGCGAGGATCAGCGCTTTCAGTTCGGCTTCTTTCAGCCCGCCCTGCTTATCAACGGGGGTAAAGAAAACCGGGCTTTGCCAGCTAATTTCGCGTTTGATAAATTCGTAGCGCGGCACCTGCGACACTGCCGCACGGTTAACCAGCTCAAGGCGAGAGAAGATCACCTGAGTGGTGGTGGTGCCGATATCGATACCGACGCTCAGTAGCTGGCGAGTATTCACGATTGCGCCTCCGGGTTGGTTTCTACTTCTGCTGGAACATCTTCATCTTTCGGTACCAACAGCATAGCCACACCAATCGCCGTCACGCCGCCAATCAGCTTGCCGACAATCATCGGGAAGATCATGGCGTTCATGTTCGCTGCGGCGAAGCCTAAGTGGTCACCCAGCGCGAAGGCCGCGGAGACCGCAAAGGCGCAGTTGATCACTTTGCCGCGGGTATCCATATTCTTCATCATGCCGAACATTGGGATGTTGTTCGCCAGCGTCGCCACCATACCAGCAGCCGCAATATTATTGATTTTTAACAGGTTACCGACGCTCATCAGCGGTTTTTCAAACCAACGAGTCAGCAGCAACACCATTGGGTACGCACCGAGCAGCACGCAGGAAATAGAACCGATAACTTCGATGGCGCGCATCACTTCACCCGGTTTGTCGCCCGGAGCCATGAAGATAGGATCAAGACCCGGGATCAGCTCCCAGCCGAGCAGGAATTTGACCACCGCAGCTGCCAGGCCGATGGTGATCAGCGCCACCAGGAATTTCGCGAAGATCTGGAAGCCGTTGATCATTTTTTCCGGGATGAATTTCAGTCCCAGCGCCACCAGCACGGCCACGATCAGCACCGGGATCATATTCATCAGGATCAGCGCGAAGGTGAACTCCACCGGCTGCCCGTTGATTTCGACGCCGGAGTACATCGCAATCAAACCGCCCGCAATACAACCAATCGGAATGGTGACGATACCGGCCAGCACGCCCAGCGCCAGATAACGACGGTCAGACGGTTCAATAATCCCCAGCGCAACCGGAATGGAGAACACCAACGTCGGCCCCATCATCGCCCCAAGGATCAGGCCAGAGTACAGCCACGCCGCAACGTCGCCGCCCGCCAGTTCTTTCGCCAGGAAGAAGCCGCCCATATCGCACGCCAGCAGCGTTCCGGCAAACATCGACGGGTTCGCGCCCAACATTTCGTACAGCGGAATAATTACTGGCCCGAGCACATGCGCCAGTACCGGTGCCAGCGCGGTCATACCAACCATCGCCAGACCCAGCGCGCCCATCGCCATAAAGCCTTCTTCAAACTGGCCGCCCGATCCCTCAATACTCTTACCGAACTTACCGAGGAAGCGTGCCGAACCGCCGAACTGCGACAGGATCCTGTCCACGGCGGCAATCAGCATAAAGAACATCATGATGTACATGATGATTTCGTTAATTCCCATAGCCCCTACTCCCTGTCATTTGTGATTTGTAGGCCGGATAAGACGTTTACGTCGCCTCCGGCATTAACGCCGTGTTATTGCCGGATGGCGGTGCGAGCACCTTATCCGGCCTACAGGCATTACCCGGCAGCCGCGTACAGGTCGATAATCTGTGCCTGTGTGGCGGTGCGTGGGTTACTGCGAATACAAATATCCTCCAGCGCGGCGTGAGCCCATGCGCTGTAATGCTCAGGCTTTGCCCCAACGTCAGAGAGTCGTTTGGTCTGGCCCACCTCGTTAATCAGATCGCTAACCGCACTGATGGCGTCACGATCGTCCGATTTCTTATTGGTTAATGCCCGCCCGATATGGCTGAAGCGTTCGCGACACACCATGCGATTAAACCCCATTACCGTGGGTAGCAGCATGGCATTAGCCTGTCCGTGCGGGATGTGCAGCGTCGCCCCCGGCTGGTGCGCCATTGCGTGGCATAAGCCCAGCCCGGCACTGGAAAACGCCATTCCGGCCATACAGGAGGCCAGTAACATGCTTTCGCGTGCCGCCAAATCCTGACCGTAGCCGACGGCCTTCGGCAGCGATTTGCCGATCATCGCAATCGCGCCAATCGCCAGGCTGTCGGTAAACGGCGTCGCGTTCAGCGCGCTGTAGGCTTCAACCGCATGGGTCAGCGCATCAATTCCGGTCATCGCCGTCACGTGCGCGGGCACACCTTCCGTCAGCGCTGCATCAAGAATCGCCACATCCGGCATCAGGGTTGCATGCGCCAGCACTTTCTTCAGCCCGGTTGCGGCATCAATAATCACCGTGACGTTGGTGGTTTCTGAGCCTGTTCCGGCGGTAGTCGGTACAGCAATCAGTGGCAACCGTGGACGTAACACGCTGCGTTCGTCCATGTCAGCCAGCGTCTGGGTCGGGTTGGTCACCAGCAGTGCGACCGCTTTGGCCGCATCCAGTACGGAACCGCCACCAAAGGCCACGACGCCGTCGCACTTCGATTCACGCAGTTGCGCGACCGCCGCGCAGACATCCGTGATGCACGGCTCGCCCACCGGGCACGGCCACAGCGTCATCGCCACACCTTTCATCGCCAGGCTACGCTCAAGCGAGGCCGTCATTCCCGCCTGATGCAGGAAGCTATCCACCATGACAAACATATGCGTCAGTCCGCGTGTTTGCGCTTCCTGCCCGCAGGTGCTGAGCGCACCCAACCCGCACAATGTGACAGGGGGAACACTAAACGTTTTAACGCGTTGCAGATTCAGGGTGTCGAATGCCTGAAAGAGCGCGGTCTGCAATTCAGCTTGCATAGATTCCTTCCGCTTTTTCTTTTCCGCTATTTGCAATCGCCAGCGGGGTCATGAACAGGCTGTGCTGAGGTAAGTGCACTTGCAGTTCCGGAAAACGCTTACGGAACAGCTCATCGACTCCCGGCTGCATGCAGGAACCACCGGCCAGCCATAAATCGGTAACTCCCTGTCCTGCAATATGGTGAGCTACGATTTCCGCCATCTTTTCGTAGACCGGCTTCACCACCGGCCAAATTTCTTTACCGTTGCTGCGCTTGTACTGCTCAGCTTCTTCGAGCTGAATGCGGCGATTTCCGGCCAGCGTCAGGGAAATGTGGTGTCCACCGGTCGCTTCATCGGCGGAGTAGGTCACTTTGCCCTGTTTAACAATGGCAATTCCGGTAGTACCACCACCAATATCCACGACCCCGGCGTTATCAAGTTGCAGCAGATCCGCAACCGCGGTCGGCTCGTCTAACACATGACTCACGTCAAGCCCGGCGGATTCCAGCACGTTGATGGAGATACGCGGGTCGGTTCCCGGTGGGAATGAGGTCGCCGCATGGGTAAAACGGCAACCTAACTGTTGTTCAAGCGTATCGAGATGGCGACGAACGATGGTCACCGCACCGAAGAAATCCCAAACGATGCCATCGCGCACAACATCAGCCCAGTCCAGACAGACCGCAACCGGCTGCCCGTCGCTGTCGACAACCATCGACACCACATCACATGTCCCCAAATCAACGCCCAGCCACAGCGGTGATTCGCTCACGGCAGGTGTCTGGTTACATAGCGTTGCCGCTTTTTGCAGTCTGGGTGTGAGCCAACGTTGTTCGTCGTGCGCCATCTCTTTCTCCCTATAGCCTGATGGACTAACTGTTATACGATGCGAAACGCATCCACCAACACACAGCGACGCAGACGCACAAACGTGCGCGCACTGGTCACCCCTTCCCCGGTTGGCGTGGTAATGGTCATCGTGGTCCAGCCTTCGCCGCCGAGTCCCAGGCCTGCAATACACGGCCCATTCTTGACGAAAATGCTGGTATCAATGGCGTTAGCCATACGGTTCATATTGTCGATGTTGCGTGAGTGCATTGCCGCCGTGTGGTGGCAACCGCCTTCAAGCGCGACGGCCAGATCAATGGCCTCATCAACGTTGGCAACCCGCACCACTGGCAGTACCGGCATCATCAGTTCGGTGACAGCGAATGGATGCGTGGCCGGAGTTTCGACGAATAACAACCGGGTTTGATCCGGTACGTTCAGGCCAATCGCCGCAGCGATTTTTCCAGCGTCACGCCCGACCCAGTCACGGCTGACCGTACCTTTGCCGCGCTCATCAACATTTTTCAGCAGCACCGGTTGCAGTTGCTCAGCCTGGGCCGCCGTCAGCTTGACCGCATGCTGGCTTTCCATCAGACGCATCAGTTCATCAGCGACGCTATCGACCACGATCAGCACTTTTTCGTCGGCGCAGATGATGTTGTTGTCAAACGATGCACCTTTGACGATTGACTGCGCCGCGCGTGCCAGGTCAGCCGTTTCATCAACCACCACTGGCGGATTACCCGCACCAGCGGCAATCAGACGTTTGTTGGTGTGTTTACGCGCAGCGTCCACTACGGCTTCACCGCCGGTTACCACCAGCAGGCCGATACCAGGGT
The DNA here is from genome assembly GCF_028069815.1 of Citrobacter sp. Awk 2. NCBI lineage: Bacteria > Pseudomonadati > Pseudomonadota > Gammaproteobacteria > Enterobacterales > Enterobacteriaceae > Citrobacter > Citrobacter sp. Awk 2. Next base: position 46,982 of record NZ_JANEWL010000005.1, on the reverse strand, counting down.
ACTTGAACAGACGCTGAGCGGTTTCGATATCCGGGTTGGCAACGGTGACCAGCAGATTCGCCGGGCCACCCGCAGCAACCACCGCCTGGTTGAGCAGGGTGATGGCGCGCTGAGAAACACGTTTAGCCGCCGGGTGCGGAGCAAAGACCACGCTGTTACCCGCAGCAATCAGGCTGATGGCGTTGTTAATGACGGTTGCCGCCGGGTTGGTGGACGGTGTCACCGAAGCCACTACGCCCCACGGTGCGTTTTCAATCAAGGTCAAGCCGTTATCGCCGGTCAGAACCTGTGGAGACAGGCATTCCACACCCGGTGTGCCACGGGCCTGAGCCACGTTTTTGGCAAATTTATCTTCAACGCGTCCCATACCGGTTTCACTAACGGCAAGCTCCGCTAATTCTCTGGCGTGTTTTTCGCCCGCTTCACGAATAGCGTGAATGGCCAGTTGGCGCATAGCGACGCTTTTCAGCCCCTGCTGGGCCAGTTTTGCGGCCGCCACTGCGTCATCCAGGGAGGCAAAAACGCCCATTTCTTGAACGGCACTAACGGGCTGGCTGCTGTCTTTCATTTTCAGCAGTACCGCTTTCACGACCTGTTCAATATCCTGTTGATTCATGATTTTCTGCCCTATTTATGGAAGATCACCTGACCACCTGCCACCACTTCATCGACAATGCCAATCACGCACAAATCGACAGGCGATGATTCGTTATGGTGCGCCTGACGGGCTGAGCTTCCGCTGACCAGCAGCACCCACTCTCCGTTTCCCGCTCCGATGCTGTCGATCGCAACAGCACACTGCCCGTCAGGATTTCCCTGGGCATCAATCATTTCCACCATCAGCAACTTATCGTGCGCGAGTCCCTGATGGCGTACGGTACAAACGATTTGTCCTGTGACGATTGCCAGTTTCATACCCGCCTCCGTGGCATATTTCAGGTAAAACCTCCCCCTACCCTCCGCAGAAGGTAATGTGAAAAGGAGAGAGGGTGACGCCAGCAATGATGTGGCGTCACATGGACTACTTACATGTCGTTGCTGTCGCCTTTAAAGCTGATCGGGAAGACTTCTTCCAGATCGCCATGCGGGCGCGGAATCACGTGTACAGAAACCAGTTCCCCAATGCGCTGTGCTGCAGCAGCACCCGCATCCGTTGCTGCTTTACAGGCCGCCACGTCGCCACGAACCATTGCAGTAACCAGACCACCACCGATTTGCTTCACGCCAACCAGTTTCACGCGTGCCGCTTTAACCATTGCGTCAGAAGCCTCAATCAGTGCAACCAGGCCCCGGGTTTCAATCATTCCTAATGCTTCCATTGTGCTTTCCTCTTAAGTAGAAGGGGTCCAGAACGGGACCTAAACAACCAGTGTTTGTGAGGCGTCTTCACGACTCACGTCAGTCTGGCGCGGCACTGCTGCCACCAACGCCAGTTCGATAATTTCCTGCACGCTACAGCCGCGAGAAAGGTCATGAAGCGGTGCGGCAAGCCCTTGAATCAACGGACCGACTGCACGATACCCTCCCAGGCGCTGAGCGATTTTGTAACCAATGTTGCCTGCCTCCAGTGACGGGAAGACCATCACATTGGCATTGCCGTGTAGCGGACTGGCAGGCGCTTTTTGCGCGGCGACATCCGGTACAAAAGCGGCATCAAACTGCAGTTCACCATCAACGGTGAGCTGCGGTGCGCGTTCACGAACGATGTCCGTGGCCTGCTGCACGTTGGCAACGTTGGGATGGCGCGCACTGCCATTACTTGAAAAGGACAGCATGGCGACACGCGGTTCTTCTCCGGTAATGGCCTGCCAGGTCTGCGCACTGGCAATCGCAATATCCGCCAGTTGTGCAGCAGTTGGCTGCGGCACCACGCTGCAATCGGCAAACCCTAATGACGGCCCGAGGTACTGCGGCAGCATCAGGAAAATCGACGACAGCGTTTTGCATCCCGGCTGTAACCCAATGATGCGTAGCCCTGCACGCAGCACATTCGCGGTTGATGACAGGTTGCCAGCAATACAAACATCGGCTTTACCTGCACTGACCATCGCGGCCGCGAACATTAGCGGATCGTTGAGTTTCTCAAGTGCATCTGGCGGCGTTTTCTCTCCCGCCCGAGCCAGCCAACGCAGCGCAAATTCCTCTCGCATTTGCGGGTTGCTTTGTGGGTCGATCACCTGAATACCGTCCATTGCCACGCGATGGCTGAGGGCAAACTGGCGCAGCGCGAACGGGCTGGCGACGAGAATGGGATGCGCCAGGCCGTGCTGATGCAGGTAGTTCGCGGCTTTCAGCACCCGAACATCCAGCGCATCCGGGAACACCACCCGAGCGGGTGCGCGCTGGGCGAGTTGACGAGCACGTTCAATGATCATTGCTTCTCCCCCAGTCGCTGTTGGATTTGGCTGACGCTTAGCGGATGCTTCGCCACACTCAGAATCATCATCACGTAGACCGTACTCGACAGGCGATTCAGCGCCTGCAGAATGTCCGGTCGCAATACTTCAAAACTGCGGGTGATAAACACCTGCGCCGCTACGGTTTCCGTTTCACGGACTTTGGTGCGCAGCAGATTGAGCAATGCAGAATCGCGTCCATGGCTGGCTTCAGGCACCAGATGATCGTGATCCAGATAGCGCAATGGCTGATGCGACAGGCGGTGCAAGTCTTCATCGCTTAAACCGACGATTGACTGCGCGGACAGCGGTTCGTCCATGGCATCGGCACGCATAATGTTGCCCAAACGTGAGCGGATATCCGCCAGCCATGGCTGCCACGGCTCCGCCAGTTCAATCTGCAGCCACACCGCCAGACCGATGGTGCTGTCCAGCGCCGCACGAAATCCCAGCCGCGGATCGCTTTTGGCGACCATCTTGTCCGCCGTCAGATGTGTCAGCGTGTCAGGCTTCTTCATCACCGGTTGATGGCACAGTTCGCAACTGGCCTGTGGATGCGTATCACTACTGGTTAAACCATGCACCGGCTGCGGCTGCTGTTCTTCGTCATCGATAAACAGACTTCCCTGCTCGTCGATAAATTTAATGCGCAGATGTCGACTTTCCAGCAGTTCCCGGGCAGACGGCGTCAAGCGAGCATCAGCGGGGAGGTGAATTTCAGCTCCTTCGCTAAGCGTGTGATTCGCTCTTAGCCATGCTTCGGTAATGAAATCCTTCATACATCCGCCTTAGCAGGACTGCCAGTTCGCAGGCCAGGCCACATACAGGAATTTCACAGTCGATGGCGTACCAAACTCGATGCTGGAGCCTTTCGGGATAAACATCACATCCCCGGCTTTCGCAATCATGGTTTCGCCTTCATGACGAACGTGCAGTTCGCCTTCCAGAATCATGTCGATTTCGTCGTAGTTCAGCGTCCATGGGAAAAAAGCGTTATCCCACTGCATGAAGCCGGCGGCCATACTGCTGCCGTCCTGGTCGGTCACTAAGTCGGTTAAGCCAACACAGTGCGGTTGAGCACCGTCAAAACGACCAAACTTCACGCTACTGCCGTCAATGACTTTCACGCCGCCTTTGCCGGTAACCGAGTTAAAGCTCGGCTGCATTCCGCCCTGCTCCAGCGACTGCTTCTCCTTCATGACTTTATCCATCAACTGCGCGACCAGGCTTTCGGTGAACTGCCCTTCCGGCAGTTGCGCGATGATGGTTTCGCGAATGCGCTGACTTTCCGATTTGCCATCATCCACTGGAGCGGCCGTTGCGGCGGTTGCTGCAACTGGTGCTGATTCGTCGCATTCAGTGATAGTGACGCCCAGCAGCTCCGCAACCTCGCGAGCCTCCGGGGTGATGATGCTGGCGCGCAGAACAACCGACAATTCCTGTTCGCCGCGTGCGTGGGCCGCACGAATATCGTTAGCTGTGATGAGTTTTTTCACCTGCCCTTTCCTCCTTTTGGCTGAGCTCAGTCAGATAATCCACCAGGTGCTGCACGCTGCGCGGGTCATGGCTATTGAGTTCAAAAATTGGCTCCTGGAACCCTATCCCGCGAAGTAGTTGTCGCGTTGCGGCGACGTCGGCATCCGGCATGTCCGTTTTACTGATAACGGCGATTTGTCGTTTACTGGCGCCGATATCCAACAGCCCGGCAGGTAAGCGACTTTCTTTATCATTTGCCGCGTGTATATAAATCAACGTATCAACATCTTGCAGCGTGGTAATTAAGGCGTGATACCAGCGCGGATGGCTAAAATATTCTCCGGGTGTATCGATATCACCGTTTTCATTAAACTCCACTGCCTGTGTTTTTCTGGCGAGGGAGTAATTTCCCTGGAGCGCATTAAAAAGCGTTGTTTTCCCCGCCCCGACCGTACCGACAAAAGCAATACGTTTCATCGCCGCCTCTGATTAACTTTTTGTCAGGTTGCACAAAGTGAAATTTAATACCCGACCCAGGCCGCTAACGGTCTGCAATAATGCTTCTTCGACCGCACCAACAGAGCCGTAGATCACCAGCGCGCCACTGAATCTATCGAGAAAACCGATATGTACATCTGCTGCCTTCATAGCCAAATCGCCGGCAATCATCGCGGTTTCTCCCGGCGTAAGCGTCATGATGCCGATAGCACCCGCTTCGGGAACGCCGATCTTTTTCGCCAGTTCTTCACCGGGGTGCGCAATCAGATGCGCCAGCGTGACCTGTTTTCCCGGCACAAATTCCTGAATGATGCGTTCTTTTTCCATTGCTCACCGCCTCTGCTAAAACTGTCCTCATCGTGGCAATTTTTTGTCAGAGTAAATAACAAAATTCGGCAAGTGGGTTTAAAAGGTGAAGTAGATCACTAAGAAATGAAAAATAAAAAGGCGCGGGAGAACCCCGCGCCGGAAATAATTAAAGTGAAATTACAGCGGTTGCGTTTGGGCTTCTACGACCGCCAGCGCCACCATATTAACGATACGACGAACAGAGGCAATTGGCGTTAATACGTGAACAGGTTTAGCGACCCCCATCAGCACCGGACCCACGGTAACACCTTCCGAACTGGAAACGCGTAGTAAGTTGTAACTAATACGGGCAGCTTCCATATTCGGCATCACCAGAATATTGGCTGAGCCTTTCAGCGGGCTGTCCGGCATCCGATCGTTACGAATGCTCTCTACCAGCGCCGCATCACCGTGCATTTCACCGTCGATCATCAGCTCAGGCGCACGCGCCTTAATCAGCTCCAGCGCGTCGCGCATTTTGCTGGCGGATGGGCAATTGGAAGAGCCAAAGTTAGAGTGCGACAGCAACGCCACTTTCGGTTCGATACCGAAACGACGCACTGTTTCTGCCGCCATCACGGCGATTTCAGCCAGCTGTTCCGGCGTCGGGTCATCGTTAACGTAGGTATCCGCAATAAAGGTGTTTCCGCTTGGCAGCAGCAGCGCATTCATCGCCCCTGCCGTATGGACACCTTCACGATGACCAAACACCTCTTTCACCACGCTGAAATGCTCATGGTAGTCGCCAATCGTACCGCAGATCATTGCATCTGCTTCGCCACGCTGCACCATGATCGCACCGATCACCGTGGTGTTGGCGATCACTGCGCGCTGCGCCTGTTCCTGGGTGATCCCCCGGCGCTTCATGATCTGGTAATACTCGCTCCAGTACTCTTTGAAGCGTGGATCGGATTCATTATTGACGATCTCGAAATCGACGCCAGCTTTGATCTGCAAACCCAACTTCTGGATACGCATTTCGATCACGCTCGGACGACCAATCAGGATCGGCTTCGCCAGGCCTAAGGTGATCAATTCCTGCGTTGCATGCAGTACACGCGCTTCTTCCCCTTCCGTCAGCACCACGCGCTTCGGCGCTTTGCGCGCCAGCGAGAAAATCGGCTTCATGAACAGGTTGGTTTTGTAGACGAATTCGGTCAGCTTATCGATGTAAGCGTCAAAATCAGCAATCGGACGCGTCGCCACGCCGGAATCCATCGCCGCTTTCGCTACCGCTGGCGCGATTTTGACAATCAGACGCGGGTCAAACGGTTTAGGAATAATGTATTCCGGGCCGAAGCTCAGATCCTGATCGCCGTAAGCCGAAGCCACGACTTCGCTCTGCTCGGCGTGCGCCAGCTCAGCAATCGCGTGAACTGCAGCCAGTTTCATCTCTTCGTTGATGGCGGTAGCACCCACATCCAGCGCACCACGGAAGATGAACGGGAAGCACAGGACGTTGTTGACCTGGTTCGGGTAGTCAGAACGACCGGTACAGATGATGGCATCAGACCGGACTTCTTTCGCCAACGGCGGCAGGATTTCCGGTTCCGGGTTGGCGAGTGCCAGGATCATTGGCGCACGGGCCATTTTCTTGACCATTTCCTGAGTCAATACTTTCGGACCCGAGCAGCCGAGGAAAATGTCTGCACCGTCAATGACATCATCCAGCGTGCGCTTACCATCATCCACCACTGCATAAGCCGCTTTGGTTTCCGCCATATTTGGTTCGCGGTCTTTGTAAATCACGCCTTTGGAGTCACAGACCACAATGTTGTGCTTCTGCATACCCAGCGCCACCAGCAGGTTCATACAGGCAATCGCCGCCGCGCCTGCGCCAGACACCACCATACGCACGTCAGAAATATTTTTCTCAACCACCCGCAGACCGTTAAGAATTGCGGCCGTACTGATAATCGCAGTGCCGTGCTGGTCATCATGGAATACCGGAATATTCATGCGCTCACGCAGCTTTTGCTCAATGTAGAAACATTCCGGCGCTTTGATGTCTTCGAGGTTGATACCGCCAAATGTAGGTTCGAGGGCCGCCACGACATTGATAAATTTATCCGGATCGAGTTCATCGACTTCAATATCGAACACGTCAATTCCGGCGAATTTCTTAAACAGAACGCCTTTACCTTCCATCACGGGTTTACCGGCTAGTGCACCGATGTTACCCAGTCCCAGCACCGCAGTACCGTTAGAGATAACCGCGACAAGGTTGCCACGCGCGGTATATTTGTAGGCCGCCAGCGGGTCTTTTTCAATTTCAAGGCACGGTGCAGCTACGCCCGGCGAGTAGGCCAGAGCAAGATCACGCTGTGTTGCCAGCGGCTTGGTCGGAGAAACCTGGATTTTACCGGGTACTGGAAATTCGTGGAAATCGAGGGCGCTTTGTTTTAACTGGTCATCCATCTTGTTGTTCCTTTCACGTATCTATCAAAAAAGTGGCGCGGGTAACCATTCTGCTGAGCCGCACATTATCACCTCAGTCAGCGGCACAAACTTTGAAGGCCTCCAAACTCTCACCATTCAAAGAAAGAATTTGTTATCAATTTATAACAGCTATGTTACCTGCTTAAGCCAGCAATACCATGCCTGTCTGCTATGCTTTTTGCTGACAACGCCCGCAATTTTCCCAAAAGTGTGAATCACAACACGCATCTAACGCTTTACTTTTCAAGGAGTATTTCCTATGACCCGTAAAGAGCTTGCCAATGCCATTCGTGCGCTGAGTATGGATGCCGTCCAAAAAGCTAACTCTGGCCATCCTGGTGCACCGATGGGCATGGCCGATATCGCTGAAGTGCTGTGGAACGATTTTCTCCACCACAATCCAACCGACCCCAGCTGGTACGATCGTGACCGATTTATCCTGTCCAACGGTCATGCCTCTATGTTGCTCTACAGCCTGCTACACCTTTCCGGCTACGATCTGCCGTTAGAAGAGCTAAAGAATTTCCGCCAACTGCACTCAAAGACGCCAGGGCATCCGGAAATTGGCTACACACCGGGCGTGGAAACCACCACGGGTCCACTGGGTCAGGGACTCGCAAACGCGGTTGGGATGGCCATAGCTGAACGGACGCTGGCTGCACAATTTAATCAGCCGGATCACGAAATTGTCAGTCACTTCACCTACGTCTTTATGGGTGACGGCTGTCTGATGGAAGGGATTTCTCACGAAGCCTGTTCGCTGGCGGGCACACTGGGGCTAGGTAAACTGATCGGTTTCTACGATCACAACGGTATCTCGATTGATGGCGAAACCAAAGGCTGGTTTACCGATGATACAGCGAAACGCTTTGAAGCCTATCACTGGCATGTGGTGCACGAGATTGATGGCCACGACCCTGAAGCCGTGAAGCAAGCAATTGTGGAAGCACAGCGCGTAACCGATAAGCCGTCACTGATTATTTGTCGGACGGTGATTGGTTTTGGCTCCCCCAATAAAGCAGGAAAAGAAGAAGCGCACGGTGCCGCGCTGGGTGAACAAGAAGTGGCGTTGACCCGTCAGAAACTGGGCTGGCATCACCCGCCCTTTGAGATCCCGAAAGAAATTTACCGGGCATGGGATGCACGCGAAAAAGGGGAAAAAGCGCAACAGAACTGGAATGCGAAATTCGCGGCTTACCAACACGCATACCCGGAACTGGCAGCAGAGTTTACCCGCCGGATGCGCGGCGAACTCCCCGACGAATGGGAAAAAACAACCCAGAAATACATTACCGAACTGCAGGCTAATCCGGCCAAAATCGCCAGCCGCAAGGCTTCGCAAAATACACTGAACGCCTACGGGCCAATACTCCCTGAACTGCTGGGTGGTTCGGCAGATCTCGCACCCAGCAACCTGACTATCTGGAAAGGCTCAGCATCTCTGAAAGAAGATCTCGCCGGCAATTATATTCACTACGGCGTGCGTGAATTTGGCATGACCGCCATTGCCAACGGCATCGCTCATCATGGTGGTTTTGTGCCATATACGGCGACCTTCCTGATGTTTGTTGAGTATGCGCGTAACGCCGCACGCATGGCGGCACTCATGAAAGCCAGGCAGATCATGGTCTATACCCATGACTCGATTGGCCTGGGAGAAGATGGACCGACGCACCAGGCCGTCGAACAACTCGCCAGCCTGCGCCTGACACCTAACTTCAGCACCTGGCGTCCGTGCGATCAGGTGGAGACAGCGGTCGGCTGGAAGCTGGCGGTGGAGCGTCATGACGGACCCACGGCGTTGATCCTCTCCAGACAGAATCTGGCACAGATTGAACGTACGCACGAGCAGGTGAAGCAGATTGCCCGCGGTGGCTATGTGCTGAAAGACAGTGGAGGAAAACCCGATGTGATCCTGATTGCCACAGGTTCAGAAATGGAAATTACATTGCTGGCGGCGGAAAAGCTGACGGGTGAAGGCCGCAATGTCCGTGTGGTTTCACTGCCCTCAACAGATATTTTCGACGCCCAGGATGAAGCTTACCGGGAATCGGTTCTGCCGGCAAACGTGAGCGCACGCGTGGCAGTAGAAGCGGGTATTGCCGACTACTGGTACAAATATGTCGGTCTGAAAGGCGCAATTGTCGGCATGACGGGGTATGGGGAATCTGCTCCGGCAGACAAACTGTTCCCTTTCTTCGGCTTTACGGTGGAGAACATCGTCGAAAAAGCGCATAAAGTGCTGAACGCCTGATGGCGACGCTCACGCGTCTTAGCAGGCCGACGAAATCTATCACCTTCAGCCCGTATAAGGCGCAGTCGCATCCGGCATTAAATTAACGCGTGATCCACAGCGTGGGCCAGGCATCGGGTCCATGCCAGTTATCACAACTTGGCTCTTGTGCGTAACGCACCAAACGAAAGCGCTGGCCGTCAAACCGCCAGCGAGTCTGGATCCCGCAGTCCGATAAACCTCGCCCTTTGGCGAGAGTGACCAACTCACGAGATTTCTCGTCAAACGTGGCATTGGTCAGCTCCATGTCGGTACTGTCTGCATCTGTTTTAAATGGCAGGCTCAGACGTACAGCGCGAGAGGTAAACGGTGTGGCACGAGAAACGGTCCATGCCAGATCGATCGTGTTGTATGCCCCTGCTTCGCAGCCTATCATCAGCAGAGCTTTATCGTCCGTTAAGGCGAAAACCCGCATCTCACGACGCATGGGATCGAGTGAACAGCGGATGCCATTGATCCGCCAGTTGCCATAATCCAACAGCTCGCTACGCTCCTGTTGAGTGAGTGGCGTTGGCGTGGAATTAACCACAGCCACACCTTTCAGGGCGGGAGCCGGCGGAACGCTGAGCGGCGGCTCGTCTCCTTTCTCAATCCAGGCGGTTTCACTACCGACGCGCTTTTGTTGCGCATCAATAAACAACAATGCTGCTTTCAGCCCAGACAGAGACAGCGTTTGCGTACCTTTTTGTAGGGTAATGGCTTTCGCATCCTGCACGGTTTGTAAAAATGTACCGATGGTAGCCGGATCATCCGTCATCAAATGCCAGGGCGTAATACGCCAGTGTTCACCGGCCAATAAGAGTGGTGCGCCGTCCAGCAGTAAGCGCGGCGCAATATCGGCCTCTTTGACATCAGGAGAATCCATACCGCCAAGTTCAATACGTAACACAGCATCGGTATGCGCCCCGGCACTGCGGCTCAGGGTCATCACCAGGCCGTGATGATCTCCCGTATTTCGCGCCACGCAGAAGTTTTGATTGTTGCAGGTCACCTGCCAATCAGAAAATGCCTGTTGCGCAGGTGCCGCCCACAGCAAGCGGGCCGGTAACAGGCCGAGCAGGAACAAGAAAATAATGCGATAGCGCATGGACGGTACAACCCCGAAATCAAAACACACAGCCCAGGCGGTATCTTCCTTGCGCGACTGATGAGGCTCAATAAGAATCGTCGGATTGGCCTGTATCTTTGTAAAGAAATATAAACTCTGACCGCTAATCCATAAGATGCGACGATTGCAGGTAGTTAAGTAAAAGCACCGTTTTCCCGTCGCGAATCTCGCCCGTTTTGATCATCGATAGTGCCTGTTCAAAAGGCAATTCCAGTACTTCAATATCCTCATCTTCAATACCGCCACCCGCATTTGCCCGTTGGCTGTCACTGTATTGCGCGATAAAAAAGTGAATGATCTCCGTCACGCCGCCCGGCGACATGTATAACTCAAAAAGTTTCCGTGCTTCGCCCACTTCATAGCCGGTCTCTTCAATAGCTTCTTTACGAATGCAAACTTCCGGTTCATCGTTGTCCAGCAACCCGGCGCAGGCTTCAATCAGTTGTCCACTTTCATTGCCGTTGACCCAGGTCGCAATACGAAACTGACGGGTCAGCACGACGGTTTTTTTCTCCGGGTTATACAGCAAAACTGTGGCACCGTTACCGCGATCGTAAACCTCACGTTTGTGGCGAATGACCTCGCCATTGCTGCGGGTCAGGTCATAGGTGATATTGCGCAGGATGAAGTAGTTATCAGAAAGGACTTTATCTTTGATGAGGGTAATTTTTTGCGACATACCGGCTCCACAGCAAGAAGTGAAAAATAATACTACGCCGTGAAACCGGGTTTGTCTTGACCTTAGGCTAATGAGATTTGACTGATTTTACGCCCAGCCAGTCAATGATGCCCTGTGCGGCATGTCGCCCTTCCGCCATCGCAGTAACGACCAGGTCCGCACCGCGAACTGCATCACCACCAGCAAAGATTTTCGGATTACTGGTTTGATACCGGTATGCACTCTCCACATTCGCTGCAATACGTCCCCAGTTGTCGACCTTCACACCCTGACTCTCAAGCCACGGCATACCGTGCGGGTGAAAACCAAACGCCATAATCACCGCATCAGCGGGCATGACAAACTCACTCCCGGCAACAGGGACCGGGCGGCGACGCCCCTGAGCATCAGGCTCACCGAGTTGGGTACGTAAAAAACGTACGCCGCTGACGCGTCCATCAGCCTTTAACATCAGTTCAACCGGCTGAACGTTAAATTCGAAATTGGCTCCCTCTTCACGCGCGTTCTTCACCTCTTTTTTCGAGCCCGGCATGTTGGCTTCATCACGACGATAGGCGCAGGTCACCTGACTCGCACCGTGACGTAACGCGGTTCGCACACAGTCCATCGCCGTATCTCCGCCGCCCAGCACGACAACATTCAGCCCTGCGGTATCAATAAAGGGCTCTTCCGGCAACGCATCCAGCCCCATCACCTGTTTGGTATTGGCAATCAGGAACGGCAGTGCATCATAAACGCCCGGCGCATCTTCATTTGGTAGATCGGCTTTCATCGAACGATAAGTACCAACCCCCACAAATACGGCGTCGTAATCGTCCAGCAACGAGGACAGCGCCACGTCTTTACCCACTTCACAGTTCAGTTCGAAATGAATGCCCATGGCGCTAAAGATTTCACGGCGGCGCGCCAGCAGCGATTTGTCCAGCTTGAAAGCCGGAATACCAAACGTCAGCAAACCGCCGATTTCAGGATGACGATCGAACACGGTGGCGCTGACGCCGTTTCGCGCTAACACATCAGCACAGGCAAGACCTGCCGGACCCGCGCCAATAATGGCGACACGTTTATCGACTTTCTGTACATGGCTTAGGTCGGGTCGCCATCCTTTGCTCAGCGCACGGTCTGAAATATAACGTTCAATATTGCCGATAGTCACCGCGCCATGTTCGTTCCGCACCGTGCAGGCCCCTTCGCACAGTCGGTCCTGCGGACAGACGCGTCCAGTCACCTCTGGCAGGCAGTTAGTCTGGTGAGAAAGCTCTACCGCCGCATCAAGGTTCCCGGCTTTTACCAGTTCAATCCACTGCGGGATGTGGTTATGCAGTGGGCATGTCCATTCGCAAATACTGTGCTCGCCACACTTCAGGCAGCGAGATGCTTCCCGCTCCGCCTGCGCCGTACGAAATGGCAGGTATATTTCATCAAAGCTGGTTTTACGGGCTTCTATAGCCAATTTATCCGGCTCACCGCGCGGTGGAGTCGCCTGCATCTGCTCGCGCCTGGTGAGCAAATGGGGCGTAAAATCGGTCGCGCTGGCATGCCAGGGCTGACTTTCAAGGTTCGCCGTACGCAGCCGGCGTGCTTTTGATAATCCGGTAAGCGAACTTTCCGTCACCAGTTGTAACGCCTGCGCCGGACAGTTCTCCACGCAAGCCGGACCCTCTTCACGCCCCTGACACAGGTCGCATTTGTGCGCTGTTGCTTTTACCTTTCCTTTAGCGACAGGAGTGAGTACGATCTGCATCGTACCAAAAGGACAGGCAACGACGCACGATTTGCAGCCAATACACTTTTGCGCATTCACCTGAACGCTGTCGTGCTCATGACTAATGGCCCCATTCGGGCAACTTCTGGCACAAGGGGCATCTTCACAGTGGTGGCAGGTGACTGCACTGCGCTGTTGCTGATGCTTGATGACGGTAATTCGGGGCTGAAAATGCCGTTTGCTCAGGACATGTTGCTCGTCATTGTGGGCCATGACGCAGGCGACCTCACAGGCGTGGCATCCCAGGCACTGTTGGCTATTGACCATAATAAAACGATTCATGGCTTCCTTCTTTTTTGGTTGCGAAAACCTTATTCTTTATATGACTGTTGTTATTAACCGACCCTGAAGAGGGCGGCAATGTTCATTTGCCCAGGAAGCACAACTATTTATCCAGAACCTGTGGCAGATCAATTTATTTCATCTAATATGAAATTGTGTTTCATTTAATAATCAGTTTCATGATTACTTTTTTAACATTTATCAAATACGCTGAATCGTTCAGGTTGAGTCGGAGCGTGGCGTGAATTGTGTGAGGGTGCGCAAGTGACGGTAAAGCGTCCGGTCTCGGCCAGCCTGGCTAAGGCTTTTTTCTATATAGTGTTGCTGTCGATTCTCTCAACGGGTATTGCACTGCTTACGCTGACCAGCAGCTTGCGGGATGCTGAAGCCATCAATATTGCCGGCTCTCTGCGTATGCAAAGCTATCGATTAGGTTACGATTTGCAAAGCCAGAGCCCGCAGTTAAACGCCCACCGTCAGCTTTTCCAGCAAGCGCTTAACGCGCCAGCATTGCAAAACCTGAATGCCTGGTATGTTCCGCAAGCGGTAAAAAGTCGCTATGGCCGCCTGCATGCTAACTGGCTGGAAATGAACGCCCGCCTGACCAATGGCGACTTGCAGTGGTATCAGTCCAATATCAACAACTACGTCGATCAAATCGATCTCTTTGTGCTGGCACTTCAGCATTATGCCGAGCGCAAGGTGATGTTGGTTTTTGGCATATCGCTGGCGGGGGGGATCGGCATCTTCACCCTCGTCTTCTTTACGCTACGGCGTATTCGCCAGCAGGTCGTGCGCCCGCTGAATAAGCTGGTGATGGCCAGCCAGCATATTGAACACGGTCGGTTTGATATCTCACCGCTGGATACACAACTCCCCAACGAACTGGGATTACTGGCGAAGACGTTTAGCCAGATGTCGAGTGAGTTGCATAAGCTGTACCGCTCGCTGGAAGCCTCCGTCGCCGAGAAAACCCACGATCTCCACGAAGCCAATCGCCGCCTGGAAGTGTTATATCAATGTTCCCAGGCACTGAATACCAGCCAGATTGACGTGTACTGCTTCCGCCATATTTTACAGATTGTCCGCGAACATGACGCCGCGTATTTTCTGGAGCTCACCGTCGGTGATAACTGGCGAATCAGCGAAGGAACAGCAAGCCCTGAACTGCCGATGCAGATCCTGCCCGTCACGATGCAAGATACGGTGTACGGTGAACTGCACTGGCAAAGCCCGAATGTGAATGCTTCCACACCTCTGCTCAACAGCGTATCAACTATGCTCGGGCGCGGGCTGTACTTCAACCAGGCGCAAAAGCATTTTCAGCAGTTGCTGTTAATGGAAGAGCGAGCAACAATCGCCCGCGAGCTCCACGACTCGCTGGCGCAGGTACTTTCTTATTTACGTATTCAGCTTACGCTACTGAAACGCTCTATTCCGCAGGATAACGTTCCGGCGCAAAGCATCATGGCGGACTTCTCCCAGGCGCTGAATGATGCTTACCGCCAATTGCGCGAGCTGCTTACCACCTTCCGCCTGACGTTACAGCAGGCCGATTTGCCTTCCGCCCTGCATGAAATGCTGGAAACGCTGCAAAATCAAACATCTGCTAAACTGACTCTCGATTGTCGACTGCCAACACTGGCACTGGACGCGCAAATGCAGGTGCATCTGTTACAGATCGTCCGTGAAGCCGTGCTGAATGCCATTAAGCATGCCAATGCCAGCGAAATTGCAGTCAGTTGTGTGACCGCGCCGGATGGTAATCATACCGTTTATATCCGTGATAACGGTGTCGGCATCGGTGAGCCTCATGAGCCTACGGGGCACTACGGTCTGAATATCATGCGTGAGCGCGCAGAGAGACTCAGCGGTACGTTGACCTTCTCGCAACCTTCCGGAGGAGGCACGCTGGTGAGCATCAGCTTTCGATCGGCAGAGACCGACAGTCAGCTAACGTAAAGAACGGCAAAGCGTCGGAAAGCCTGAATTCAGGCCTGACGGCATTGGCACAAAAGGTACGCTGTAAACGGGCATGATAATTTACATTATCTTCTTTTTTTCTCCACGTTTGCTCCGTACCTTGCCGCTACAGTGAAGCAAGTCATACGCATAAATATACGCAGAAACACGAGGTCCCCTTTTAATGGCGAATTTTTTTATCGATCGCCCCATTTTTGCCTGGGTGTTAGCAATCCTGTTGTGCCTGACAGGAGCCCTGGCTATTTTTTCGCTGCCCGTTGAGCAATATCCAGACCTTGCGCCGCCAAACGTGCGGGTAACCGCAAACTATCCAGGCGCATCTGCACAAACTCTGGAAAACACGGTGACCCAGGTTATCGAGCAGAACATGACGGGTCTCGACAATCTGATGTATATGTCATCCCAAAGCAGCGGAACCGGTCAGGCGACGGTGACGCTTAGCTTCGTGGCAGGGACCGATCCTGATGAAGCTGTACAGCAGGTGCAAAACCAGCTGCAATCGGCGATGCGTAAACTGCCACAGGCGGTACAGGATCAGGGTGTTACGGTGCGAAAAACCGGGGATACCAATATTCTAACCATCGCTTTTGTGTCTACCGATGGTTCAATGGATAAGCAAGATATTGCCGACTACGTGGCGAGTAATATTCAGGACCCGCTTAGCCGTATTAACGGTGTTGGGGATATTGATGCTTACGGTTCACAGTATTCCATGCGTATCTGGCTCGACCCAGCCAAACTTAACAGCTTCCAGATGACCGCCAAAGATGTGACTGACGCTATTGAGTCACAGAATGCGCAAATTGCGGTTGGGCAGCTTGGCGGTACGCCTTCGGTGGACAAACAGGCGTTGAATGCAACGATCAACGCGCAGTCACTACTACAAACGCCGGAACAGTTCCGCGATATTACACTACGTGTTAACCAGGACGGCTCGGAAGTCAGACTAGGCGATGTGGCAACGGTCGAAATGGGGGCCGAGAAGTACGACTACCTCAGCCGGTTTAATGGCAACCCCGCGTCCGGACTTGGTGTCAAATTGGCCTCTGGTGCCAATGAAATGGCAACAGCGGAACTGGTCATCAACCGCCTCGATGAGCTGTCGCAGTATTTTCCGCACGGGCTGGAATACAAGGTGGCATATGAAACCACCTCTTTCGTCAAAGCGTCGATTATCGATGTGGTGAAAACGCTGCTCGAAGCAATCGCGCTGGTTTTCCTTGTGATGTACCTGTTCCTGCAAAATTTCCGTGCGACGCTTATCCCGACAATCGCCGTTCCCGTCGTCCTGATGGGTACCTTCTCCGTGCTTTACGCCTTTGGCTACAGCGTTAACACCTTAACAATGTTTGCGATGGTGCTGGCGATCGGCCTGCTGGTTGATGACGCTATCGTGGTGGTGGAAAACGTCGAGCGTATTATGAGTGAGGAAGGTCTCTCACCACGTGAAGCGACGCGAAAATCAATGGGGCAAATCCAGGGCGCGCTGGTCGGTATTGCTATGGTGCTGTCGGCGGTCTTTATTCCAATGGCCTTCTTCGGCGGTACGACTGGGGCCATTTATCGCCAGTTCTCGATTACTATCGTCTCCGCGATGGTGCTGTCCGTTCTGGTGGCGATGATCCTCACCCCTGCCCTGTGCGCTACGCTACTTAAACCGCTGCATAAAGGTGAGCATCATGGTCAAACAGGCTTCTTCGGCTGGTTTAACCGGATGTTTAACCGCAACGCTGAGCGTTACGAAAAAGGCGTTGCCCGGATCCTGCATCGCAGCCTGCGCTGGATACTGATCTACGGACTGCTGCTTGGCGGGATGGTGTTCCTGTTCCTGCGCCTGCCAACGTCCTTCTTGCCATTAGAAGACCGCGGGATGTTTACCACCTCGGTACAGTTACCGAGCGGCTCCACGCAGCAGCAAACATTAAAAGTCGTTGAGGAAGTCGAGAAGTACTACTTCACTCACGAAAAAGACAACATTATGTCCGTCTTCTCCACGGTTGGTTCCGGTCCTGGGGGGAACGGACAGAACGTGGCGCGCATGTTTGTCCGGTTAAAAGACTGGGATGAACGCGATACCACCACCGGTACCTCCTTTGCCATTATCGAACGCGCGACCAAGGCCTTTAACAAGATTAAAGAAGCCCGCGTCTTCGCCAGTAGCCCTCCGGCCATCAGCGGCCTTGGTAGTTCCGCGGGTTTCGATATGGAATTACAGGACCACGCCGGCGCAGGCCATGACGCGCTAATGGCTGCACGCGACAAATTAATTGAGCTTGCCGGGAAAGACGCTTCACTGACCCGTGTTCGCCATAACGGTCTGGATGACAGTCCGCAACTGCAAATTGATATCGATCAGCGTAAAGCCCAGGCGCTGGGCGTTTCCATTGACGACATCAACGACACATTGCAGACGGCGTGGGGCTCCAGCTACGTAAACGACTTTATGGACAGGGGCCGCGTGAAGAAGGTTTACGTCCAGGCTGCGGCAAAATACCGCATGCTCCCGGACGATATTAACCTGTGGTACGTGCGCAATAGCAGCGGCGGCATGGTACCTTTCTCCGCGTTTGCCACTTCGCGCTGGGAAACCGGTTCACCGCGTCTGGAGCGATATAACGGTTATTCTGCTGTTGAAATCGTCGGCGAAGCCGCACCCGGAGTCAGTACGGGTACGGCAATGGACGTGATGGAATCGCTGGTTCGCCAGTTACCAACCGGATTTGGCCTTGAATGGACGGCGATGTCGTATCAGGAACGGTTATCGGGATCTCAGGCTCCTGCCCTGTACGCCATTTCGCTGTTGGTCGTGTTCCTGTGTCTGGCTGCGCTGTACGAGAGCTGGTCGGTACCGTTCTCCGTTATGCTGGTCGTACCGTTGGGGGTCATTGGCGCACTGCTGGCGACCTGGATGCGGGGCCTGGAAAACGATGTTTATTTCCAGGTCGGCTTATTAACGGTAATCGGGCTATCGGCGAAGAACGCGATACTGATTGTTGAATTCGCCAACGAGATGAACGAAAAAGGGCACGACCTGCTCGACGCTACGCTGCATGCGTGTCGCCAGCGTTTACGTCCGATTCTCATGACATCGCTGGCGTTTATCTTCGGGGTACTACCGATGACAATCAGTAGCGGTGCTGGCTCCGGTGGCCAGCATGCGGTTGGGACCGGTGTAATGGGCGGGATGATTTCAGCCACCATTTTGGCGATTTTCTTCGTCCCTCTGTTCTTTGTGCTGGTGCGTAGACGCTTCCCGCTGAAGCCACGCCCAGAATAATCGGGCACAAAAAAGGCGACTTACGATGAGTCGCCTTTTTCATCCTTTTCAGGATATGAATTTCTTCCAGAAAATTATTTACGAAGCATCACTTCGATAAAGTCTTTCCAGTTCCCCAGTTCACGTTCAATCATAACAACCTCTCTTATTATTATGGGCATTCTACGAAATCATCCTCATTAAAAGAAGATAATTTAACCGATGGTTGTGATTACATCCTCCAGTACTTGGGGTCATGTCATCACTATGCGCTATACCCATAAATTTTATGTGACTCACTGCAATATTTTGAAATATTCACACATAATCTACGACTTTGCCAATTTTGATGGAAAAACAGACTGATGCAAACAGGTTAATTCTGAAATACCGCTCGACGTGAAATTTTGGAACTTTCAGGAATCATTATTCACCGTTGTTCAACAATGTTATATTTTTCTATAACGAATGAATGACAATATGTATTATCAGAAACGCGACAATACAAGAATAAGTATTCAAAATACGTTAATAAGGATTCACATGATCACCCTCTACGGCATTAAGAATTGCGATATAATTAAAAAGGCCCGACGCTGGCTGGAAACGCAGGGTATTGACTACCGCTTCCATGATTATCGTGTCGACGGTCTGGACAACGCGCTGTTACAGTCCTTTATCAACGAGTTAGGCTGGGAGGCACTGCTCAATACGCGGGGAACCACCTGGCGCAAACTGGATGAAGCAACGCGTAATCAAATCACTGATGCCACTGCTGCCGCCTCATTGATGATTGAAATGCCTGCAATTATCAAACGCCCATTGCTCTGCGAGCCGGGTAAGCCTATGCTGCTTGGTTTCAGTGAATCCAGTTATACTCAATGGATTTCGGGCAGCGGGAAGGCAACCAGCGAATGAGCCACAGGAGCTTACTAAAGTCAGTGACTGGAGTGAGTGAATGCCATCGCCGCACATGCAGCTTGAAAGATGACGAGTATTTGCAGTTTTTTAATGAGGTATAGTCTATGTCGTGCCCGGTTATTGAGCTGACACAGCAGCTTATTCGCCGACCTTCCCTGAGCCCGGATGATGCCGGGTGCCAGGCGTTAATGATTGAACGTCTGCGTGCGGTAGGTTTTACCGTTGAGCGAATGGATTTTGGTGACACACAGAATTTTTGGGCATGGCGCGGAAAAGGTGAGACCCTGGCATTTGCCGGTCACACCGACGTAGTGCCCGCAGGCGATGTTGATCGGTGGATCAATCCGCCGTTTGAACCGACCATTCGCGACGGCATGCTGTTCGGGCGCGGTGCGGCCGATATGAAAGGTTCGCTGGCGGCAATGGTCGTGGCGGCAGAGCGATTTGTCGCCCAACATCCGAACCATCAAGGGCGTCTGGCATTTTTGATAACGTCTGACGAAGAAGCCAGCGCTAAAAACGGCACCGTGAAGGTCGTTGAAACGCTGATGGCGCGCAATGAGCGGCTGGATTATTGCCTGGTCGGTGAGCCGTCCAGCACCGAAATCGTCGGTGACGTGGTAAAAAATGGACGCCGTGGTTCCCTCACCTGCAACCTGACTATTCATGGCGTACAGGGACATGTGGCCTATCCGCATCTGGCTGATAACCCGGTGCACCGGGCGGCGCCAATGCTCAATGAGCTGGTGGCGATTGAATGGGATCAGGGCAATGAGTTCTTCCCGGCAACCAGCATGCAGATTGCCAATATTCAGGCAGGCACGGGCAGCAACAACGTCATCCCTGGCGAACTGTTTATTCAGTTCAACTTCCGCTTCAGTACCGAATTAAACGACGAAATGATTAAGTCGCGGGTACTGGAACTGTTGGACAAGCACCAACTGCGTTACACAGTAGACTGGTGGCTTTCCGGCCAACCGTTCCTGACCGAACGCGGTAAACTGGTGGATGCAGTGGTGAACGCCATTGAGCACTATAATGAGATTAAACCGCAGTTACTGACGACAGGCGGGACATCCGACGGGCGCTTTATTGCCCGCATGGGGGCACAGGTGGTGGAACTTGGGCCGGTCAATGCCACCATTCATAAAATAAATGAATGCGTCAATGCCGCCGACCTGCAGCTGCTTGCCCGTATGTATCAACGTATCATGGAACAACTCGTCGCCTGATGAGTGTTCCTGCAAGAGGAAATGAGCATGGACTGGCTGGCAAAATATTGGTGGATTTTAGTGCTGGTGTTTCTGGTGGGGGTACTGCTGAATGTGATCAAAGATCTTAAGCGTGTCGACCATAAGAAATTTCTCGCCAATAAGCCGGAGCTTCCCCCGCATCGTGATTTTAACGATAAATGGGACGATGACGATGATTGGCCGAACAAGGATCAGCCGAAGAAATAATTTGTAGGCCGGATACCACATCTTACGTTGCTATCCGGCACTATCACTTACTGTCATGCCGGATGGCGGCTTCGCCTTATCCGGCCTACAGGTTAAATCATCTCAATCACATCATCATCGTGAGGCTTACCACCGCTCAGCGCTTCATCAAAGTAGTGCTTCGGTACGGTAAAACGCAGATGATCGAGCGCAAACTGCATGCTGTGTTCATCGATGGCGTGCCCCAGATTTTCGACGATATCCAGCGTCACATCCCCACCTGCACGAATTAACGCTTCCTGCGCAGCAACGGCATGAGATAACTCAATCACCCGATCTTCACCGCCGTGAATCAAATGCACCGTGGTGGCGGTGGTAGCCGCTTCCGGCAAGGTGGCGTAACGACCATTAAAGGCAATGACCCGCGATGCCAGCTCCGGCTCAGCTTTGATACTCTCGAGTGACATAATCGCCCCCTGAGAAAAACCAATCAACGCGGTAGCCTGAGGTGAAACACCACTCTGTTTCTGCCAATAGCGAACGGTTTCGATAAACACCGGCATGATGGCATCAATACGCGCCTGACGGTTCTCTTCTGTTACACCCTGAACCGAAAACCACTGACGCCCACCGGCTGCGCCATAAGGCTCAGCGCCACCAATACTGACAATCAGCGCGTCCGGAAACAGTGGTGCAAACCAGGAACCAATTTCGCCCATGGCTACCGGATTATCGCCGACACCATGAAACAGCAACAGCAACTGTTGAGCGGGTTTATCGGGACTTTGAACAACAAAATGGTCATGTTTCATGGCGATCTCCTTAACTGATGAGAATTATTCTACGCCGCTTAACCGTAATGACCATGCCAGGAAATTGAAGATGTTAGTGAAAAAATTGCCATTGCATAATGCGATTACGTAACTGTTGCTGACGTTCGATATCCAACTGCGCTAACGCCTGCGCCGCCTCTTCACGCTGAACCAGCAACAACGCTTTGCGCCCCGATACCTTCAGCCGCTTGCACAATTCCGCGTCACTGCATTGTTCCTGTAAACGCCCTCGCAGCGCCGGGAGAGGCTGTTCACAGTGCTGGAGCAGACGACTCAGACAACCGAGTGATGTGAGTAACGGCCGATGCGCGAAGGCAAACCCTGCCAGCTCATCCCAGTCATCATCATTAAGCGTAGACGCTTTCAGTGGAACGACCGGGATACACTCATCATTCCATTGTGCGAGGATCGCCGCATCACGACGCAATCGCTGATGCTCCCGCTCAGCCAGGCGCTGCCCTGCATCACTGATAGGAAGCAACGCCATTGCCGTATAGCACCCGCTGCTGGCTTCACGATGATTCCCCATCCGCACCATGACAAAACCGCAGCGCTGCCAAAAACGCCACAACTCGGCCGTATAACCAAAACTGACGGAAAGATAGTCACACTGCGAAGAATACTGATGGGCCTGCATAATCAGTTGCTGCCCGATACCTTCCCGCTGACGAGCAGGATGAACCGCAATACGGCTAACCCGCCGGCCAACCAGCGTTGCGGCCAGCGGATCGCTGCCATGCGCCGCCAGTGACTGCGCAACCAGGTTGCCTCTTGGCCGACGATATCCCGCCCACACAGCCTGACTTAACGCTGTGGATAGGCCACCCTCATCCACCAGCCAAACAGCGCCCGCAACAGCGTCCACGCCCGATGCCTGAAGAAAATGCTGCCCCGGCGCATCCATCATCCGGCGCAGATCCAGTGGTGAAGTGCGATAATGCGCGCCGGAGAGCAATTGATAGACCGCCAGCGGTAGCGTCGGGTTGGTATGCCAGACATTCGCATCAAATGCGCTGAAGCGAATCTCACCCTGTGGTGCATGAGTAAAGGTTTCATCATCAAACACCAGCGCATCGCTGACAATTTTTTCCAGTGGGCATCCCTGTGCCCAACGCACTGGCTGTTGTAATTCATAGCGTTGCAGATTTGGGAAGCGAGCGCAGAATTTCAACAAAAACCCTCTGCCGGTTCCCTCATAGCCCTGAACGGTTGTCGTTAACAGCGTGCGGGGAAAACGTGAAACCAGCTGGTGCAGAAGCGGTGCAGGAATAGCAGCCGCTTCATCAACAACGAGCCAGTCAGCCGTTACAGCACTGGCTAACAGCGCGTCCGGCGCCATAAAGCAGTAGCGTTCCCCGGCAAATTGCGCCAGTACATCCGTTGCCGCTTTCGCCGGTGCGGTAACGATGGCCGTCCCCTTCATACGCGAAATCAACTGCCCGGCCAGCGCAGATTTGCCCCGACCACGCGCGGCGGTCACCGCAACCACACCCGGAGGCATATCCAACAGGTGATGTAAAATCGTCGCCTGTTCCGGCTGGGGATCGCCATTTGCCGGCTGCCAGTCTGCTCGCACAGGAAAATGCGGATAGGATTTCGCCTGATGCTGTTGCCAGTGCAGCATTTCCCCTTCACGAGTCACTGCTCGCCTGAAGTGTTCAACAAAGTGTGGTGTTGGGATAGGTTTGGCGCAGTCGCTCCAGCGCAAGGAATCCACGTCCGGAGACGTTTGCCAGGCCTGCCAGGGTGGGGTCAGCAACACCAGCCAACTCCCGGCGCGGAGCGTGCCGCTGAGTGCGGCAAATGCCGCGGCGTCAAACCCCTGTCCGGCATCAAAAACGGCATGGCGAAATTCGCGCCCTAACAGCGTTTGTAGCGCCTGGGGTGTGCAACCAGACTCAGCGGGGGCTGTCGCCCCCACCCACAGCCAGTCGCCGGGTAATGTATTGCGTAGCGCTAACGCTTGGGCCTGGCACCAGTTTTCTTCGCCGCTGATTATCAGCAGACGACGAATCCCTTCTCTGGCCATGCGTTCTGTGAGCGCACTTAGTGCAGCATTGTCAGACATCCCTGCCTCAATATCTTAAATGCCTTTGCCAAAGGTATTACATTGTCCCGGATCGCCACTGTCAAAGCCGCGTTTAAACCAGGTATAACGTTGCTGCGAGGTGCCGTGAGTAAAGCTATCGGGCACAACGCGCCCTTGCCCTTGCTGTTGTAAACGATCATCACCAATGGCCTGAGCGGCGTTTAACGCCTCTTCCAGATCGCCGGATTCAAGTACACCCTGCTGCTGCATACTGTGTCCCCAGACACCCGCAAAGCAATCCGCCTGCAGTTCCATACGAACAGAAAGGCGATTCACTTCGGCCTGAGAGGCATTCTGCTGCATCTGACGAACTTTCGGTTCAATACCCAGCAGTTTCTGCACATGGTGGCCCACTTCGTGCGCGATGACATAGCCCTGAGCAAAATCGCCATCAGCGCCCAGCTTATTTTTCATGTCATCATAGAAGGAAAGATCGATATATACCGTGCCGTCCGCTGGGCAATAAAACGGTCCCATCACGGACTGGCCCGCACCGCAGCCGGTACGCGTCGCACCACGATACATCACCAGCTTCGGCTGTTGATAGGTGCGCCCCATTTTTTCAAACTGCTGACCCCAGGTATCTTCGGTCGTAGCCAGTATCACTGAGGTAAATTTTGCGGCTTCATCATCATTTGGGCTGATGGAGCGTGTGGTTTGCTGTTGCGAAACAGGCTGACCGGTCATGAGTCCGGTGAGATCCACACCATAATAGCCCGCGACAAGCACCACAATCAGCAGAATGATACCGCCTTTACCACTCGGCAAACGAAAACCGGGCCCCCCCATAGAAGGACCACCACCGGCGCTATTTCGTCTGTCTTCCACATTGTCACTTTCACGACGCCCTTGCCAGCGCATAGTCACCTCAACTTTTTATTCATTATGTTGATGATCGTAGGCGGTTCGGAACAGGATTACCATAAGAAACAGTAATCAAAATCGGGGGGATTGATGAGCCGGAGAGCGATCGCCGGCTCAGGGAGGCGTTAGTCTAACTTCACACCCAGACGATGCGCGACAGCTTCATAGGCTTCGATCAGGCCGCCCAGACTCTGGCGGAAGCGATCTTTGTCCATTTTATCCAGCGTTTCTTTGTCCCACAGACGACTACCGTCCGGTGAGAATTCGTCGCCCAGCACCACTTCACCTTTATACAAACCAAACTCAAGTTTGAAGTCGACCAGAATCAGGCCTGCATCATCGAACATCTTTTTCAGCACGTCGTTGGCTTTGTAGGTCAGCTCTTTCATACGTGCCAGATTCTCTTTGCTCACCCAACCAAAAGTTTCGCAATAGGAATCGTTAATCATTGGATCGTGCATAGCATCATTTTTCAGGAACAGATCAAACAGCGGCGGATTCAGTTCAATACCTTCCTCAACGCCTAAACGCTTAACCAGTGAGCCTGCCGCGCGGTTACGTACCACACATTCAACCGGCACCATCTCCAGTTTTTTCACCAGACATTCGGTATCGGAAAGCAGTCGCTCCATCTGGGTAGGAATGCCTGCTTCTTGCAGTTTGGTCATAATGAAATGGTTGAATTTGTTATTCACCATACCTTTACGGTCAAACTGTTCAATGCGCGCGCCATCCCCTGCTGACGTATCATTGCGGAATTCGAGCACCAACAGGTCCGGGTTTTCCGTGCTGTATACGGTCTTCGCTTTACCACGATACAACTCAGCTTGCTTTTGCATCTTTATTACTCCTGGGTGTGAATTAACGATAAATATTGCGTTTTTCTGCTGACGCACACGTTTGCGTATCATATCAGAAAAAAAGGGCTGGAGTTATCCAGCCCTTTATTTTTACTTACTGAACGCTGCCTGGAAGACGGCGACCAGCGCGTCGTTCTGGCTTTGCGTCAGGGTATGTCCCTTCGGATCGATAAACTGCAAACTACTGCGGTTGTCTAAATCACCGACCTGCAGTTTGTAGTCGCCGGATACCAGACCCGGATCGCTTGCGCCCAGCTCCTGCCAGTTACTGTCTGACAGTGGTTTGTAAGTCACCGCGATGCTGCCCTGAGAACGGGTGCTATCGGTCACTTTCATGCCCACTTTTTCCAGCGCTGCCGGCAGACGCTGCCACACCACGTTGAACGGCCCACGTACCACCAGCATCGGTAAACCGGTGTCATCAGCCGCACTCTGAACGTCCATCGTCGCGGCAGAACGGTTCTGCGCGGCATTCGCAGCGTCAGTGGCGTTCTTATCCAGACCAGCAGAGATAACGTTCATCATCTCAGCGCTATAGCGCTGCATGGATGCCGGATCGGCTACCGGTTTACCCGCCTGCTCGAGGTTAATCAATTTCACCGTCACCGCCTGCTGATAGCCCTGCGGTTTAACCGAGATTTGATAACGTCCACGGTACTGTTCGTCTTCATCCAGACGGTTCCAGTCAACCCAATCGGTGGTCAGCGTCTGGCTGGCATCATCACGTTTCGCGATGGTGTAGTTTTTAGACTGAACAACGCTCACGACCTGCGGCCACAGCGTGTTGCCACGACCATTTTCCACCAGCAATGTCGCCGTATCGCCCGCAATCTGAGTGCGGGCACCAGTGACTAATGCTAACGGCTGAGCCGGTGGGCGAATGTCCAGCGCTTTACCCACGGCACCGCTGCCGTTGGTTACCGGGATGTTATAATCGCCGGTCATAACCGGCAGAATCATCCCAGCTGGCGCGTGAAGCTCAGCAAGCGGTGCGGCCTCCAGATAGGATTCATCACCGCTCACCTGGCGCTTATAGCGCGAGTCAGAACTACAGGCCGCGAGCAACATAACAAGCGAAACACCCGCAACCTTGGCCAGGCGCGACTTTTGTACTGAGTAAGCCATCAAATCTCCCTAAACTTTACAGCAAACCGGCATGCTTAAGCGCCGCTTTGACGATATCACGAGCATTGTCCGTGATTGGCGTCATCGGCAAACGTAGCGTATCGGTCGCCACAAGTCCCAACTCCTTACATGCCCATTTCACTGGGATAGGATTGGGTTCGACAAATAGTTTATTGTGTAACGGCATCAGACGTTGGTTGATCACCCGCGCTTCGGCAAAATGCCCTTCTGCCGCCAGTTTGCACATTTCAGCCATATCGCGTGCCGCAACGTTAGCCGTTACGGAAATCACGCCATGACCACCGAGCTGCATGAAGTCCAGTCCGGTCGCATCATCACCGCTGAGCAGAATAAAATCGTCTGAAACCAGCTCTTTGATCTGGTGAACACGACTTAAGTTCCCTGTGGCCTCTTTGATAGCGACAATATTTTTTACCTTCGCCAGGCGACCAACGGTTTCCGGCAGCATATCGCAGCCAGTACGGGACGGCACATTATACAGAATTTGCGGCAGGTCAGTATGTTCCGCGATGGCTTTGAAATGCTGGAACAAACCTTCCTGAGTTGGGCGGTTGTAATAAGGCGTCACCGTCAGGCAGCCGACAACACCGCTGTCGTTGAAACGCTGCGTCAGACTAATGGCTTCTGCGGTCGCATTGGCGCCCGTTCCGGCGATAACCGGAATACGCCCATCGGCCAGCTCCAGCGTCATCATTACCACATCGCCATGCTCATCATGACTCAGGGTAGCGGACTCACCGGTGGTGCCAACCGAAACGATCGCCGAGGTGCCGCTGGCGACATGATAATCAATCAGTTTTTTCAGGCTCGACCGGCAGACTTTACCTTTCTCATCCATCGGCGTAATAAGCGCGACAATACTTCCCGTGAACATGGGCCATCCTCTGTGCAAACAAGTGTCTCAATGGTACGTTTGGTACGACAATAAAAGCAAGCGACCATAGCCCTTCTGATTGTTGTATGCATGTTTTTTTTATGCTTTCCTTATGATTACCTCACCGCTCAAAGGAAGAACAGGTTTGACATCGTCATCGCAACACTATCTGGTCATTACTGCGCTGGGTGCTGACCGCCCGGGAATTGTGAACACTATCACCCGTCATGTCAGCAGTTGTGGCTGTAATATCGAAGACAGCCGACTGGCCATGCTGGGTGACGAGTTTACGTTTATCATGTTGTTATCCGGAACCTGGAATGCCATCACCCTGATTGAATCAACTCTGCCTTTGAAAGGCGCAGAGCTGGATTTATTGATTGTGATGAAGCGTACGACGGCTCGCCCCCGCCCGGCGATGCCCGCCACGGTATGGGTGCAGGTCGATGTCCCCGACTCTCCTCATTTGATTGAGCGCTTTACCGCCCTTTTTGACAGCCACCAAATGAATATTGCGGAACTGGTTTCGCGCACACAGCCGGCAGAAAACGGCAAGGCTGCACAATTGTTTATTCAAATTACCGCACATAGTCCTGCGTCACATGATTCGGCAAATATTGAGGATGCGTTTAAAGCACTCTGTACAGAACTCAATGCGCAAGGCAGTATTAACGTCGTCAATTACTCACAGCATGATGAACAGGATGGAGTTAAGTAATGAACCCACTGAAAGCCGGTGATATTGCACCGAAATTTAGCTTGCCGGATCAAGACGGAGAACAAGTAAATTTAACCGACTTCCAGGGACAGCGTGTTCTGGTTTATTTCTACCCGAAAGCCATGACGCCCGGCTGTACCGTACAAGCCTGTGGCTTGCGCGATAACATGGATCAGTTAAAAAAAGCCGGTGTTGAGGTGCTGGGAATAAGCACCGATAAACCAGAAAAGCTTTCCCGATTTGCGGAGAAAGAAGTGCTTAACTTCACGCTCCTGTCTGATGAAGATCATCAGGTTTGCGAGCAGTTTGGCGTCTGGGGTGAAAAGTCATTTATGGGTAAGACCTACGATGGCATCCACCGCATCAGCTTCCTGATTGATGCCGAAGGCAAAATTGAACATGTGTTTGATGATTTCAAAACCAGCAATCACCACGACATCGTGCTGAACTGGGTTCTGGAAAACGCCTGACCGTGAAATGCCGGATGGGCGGTGTGAACGCCTTATCCGGCCTACAAATGCACGCACGTAGGCCGGATAAGACGCTTTAGCGTCGCCATCCGGCAGATAACCACCCGGTTACTCAAACGTCCCTTTAACGCACGCCTTTTTCTCTTTCACCACGGCTTTCCCCTTCGCCCACAGGTCATTCACTTCCAGCGCGTCGTTCAGCACCAGAATGTCCGCATCGCATCCCACCGTCAGACGGCCTTTATGCGCAAGCCCAAGAAACTCCGCGACTGTGCGTGTAAGCGGGCAAAGCGCCTGTTCCAGCGGTATCGCATGAATCTGCACCAGTTGACGCACCGTTTCCGCCAGTGATTCAAATCCTGCGACGCCAATCCCTATCAGATTACCGGACGCATCAAATTCCGGTTGGCTACCGTTGCCATCCGAGCTCAGGGTAATACGCGATAGCGGCACTTCGTGGCGCAATGCTGTAGCGATCGCCGTTGCCGGATCAACAGGCTCATCAATACTGCTGGTGATATCGATATAGCCCCCTTTCCGGGCATAGTCTAACGCCGCATGGAACAACGGTTCCGCGCGATTAACATGCGTTGGCAACAGTTTGGTCATCGGTACATCGCAACATGCCAGAATTTCATACAGCGGTTCCAGCATGCGCGGACTGTCCCCCATATGAAATACGCTAATCCCGGGTTTTTGCCCTAATAACCCACCAACACGCGACTGAGCCACCATGTTCGCCAGCGCCGTTGCATTTGGGGCAGAGGAGCGATGATCCGAAACTGCGCATTTCACGCCAATCACTTTGTCAATTAGCGCGACATCGCGGTCAATACTGCCGGTTATCGTAGGTGAAGGTAGAGAATATGCCCCAGTGAGCATCCAGGCGCTGATCCCCTCAAATTCCAGAGCACGGGTTTTCGCCAGCAACGACTCAGGATGACGGGTAATACCGTCCGTTCCCAACAATCCCACGACGGAAGTGATACCGGCTTCAACCAGTCGTGACAGACGTACTTCCGGCGTGCGGGTGTGCGGTCCCGCTTCCCCACCACCGCCAATCAGATGGACGTGTTGGTCGATAAAGCCGGGACAAACAATTGCCCCTTCAAGATTGATGCACTCACAACCGGGAAAATCTTCTGCCGCAATAGACGGGGCGATGGCGACAATTTTTCCGCCAGAAACCAGAATATCCTGTTGGCCTAAATCTTCAGGTGCGTATACGTGTCCATGCTGGAACAACGTCAAATTAAGAATGGAACAGTTCATAACCTTCCTTGTCAGGCAATAACCTGCATAACCCAAATAGAGAGCAGCGCATTAATCACACAGACTGCAATAATCAGCGGGTAGTAGCGAGGATGGACTCCCGCCGTTCCCAGACAACGTCCAACATTTTGTACCGGATTCCCCATCAGGTAGATAGCCGGTAGCAATACCGTAGCATCATGTCCTGAAAGCGTACCTGCGACAACCAGGCTTGCACAAACGCCGACGCCACCGCCCATACTCATCACCGCCGCCAGCAGCACGGTGGCAGACTCCCCCGGCAGTCCCCACAACGCCATGATCGGTTCACATACCCTGCCTACGATGTCGAGTAACCCCGTCACCTTCAGCGCCTGAATAATCACAAACGCCATCACCACGTTAGGTAGCAAGCTGGTCGTGGCAATGGTAAACCCGCGTCGTGCGCCATCGATAAACATATCCATGACATTTTTACGTACGTGCGTTGTCATCTCAGGCCTCCTGCTGCGTACGGCGATTTTCCAACTGCGCAATCCATAAGCGCAGCAGGTTAGCCCCCACAAACTTGAAGACAAGGATCACCGCCAGCGGCGTAATTACCGGAACGGTAACCATCGTAAACAGCGCGGCTCCCGAGGAAAAATAGTTGGTAATACAGGCGCTACCGCTGGTTTGCCAACAAGCAAAGATGGCGCGTTCCTGCTCGGTAATGATCCCCGCTTCGGCCATTTCCTTAGTCATCCCGGCCGCCGCATCGGTATTTTGCAAATTCGCGATCAGCGCCAACGAGCATACACCCGGGATACCGAGTAAAGGTCGTAGAACAGGCGTCATTAGCTGTTGTGCCGCGCGCAGCCCTCCAAGCCCTTCGGTTACGGAAATAATCCCGAGAGAAAGAATGACGGAAGGAGCCAATTCAAGTGCGAATAAAAAACCATCTTTTGCCCCCATACCGCCCGTACCGCGAAAAGAGACCGCCGTTTCGCCAGCCGTGTTAATTTGCCCAAACGCACCGTTGAGGAGGGTGAAATCAAACACCCGCCACCATTCGGTACTTTTCGCAAACATGCCGGAAAAAAGGACAATTGTGATAAAAAAAGCGAGATAGCCGCCCCATCCCACTTTTTGCTGCGTGTGTGTGTTGTGACCCATTTAATTCTCCTGTTGGTCTTATTCCTTGCGTGACGAAAAACATCACGAGGGCCAAGTTAAAGACAAACGCGGAGAAAAACGATACCGGAGGAAATTATTCAGAAAGAGTGGATAGAGGTCAGACAAGTTCAGCTCCGGCGGCATTGCGCCGTCGGAGCTGACGGATTAGCGATCGTCAACCGTCTGACCATCCGGCCAGGCATGCACCACGGCTTTGATTAGCGTCGCCAACGGAATGGCAAAGAATACCCCCCAGAATCCCCACAGACCGCCGAAAATAACGACCGACAGAATAATCACCAATGGATGCAGGTTTACGGCTTCGGAGAAGAGGACGGGAACCAGCAGATTGCCGTCCAGCGCCTGGATTATCAGGTACACGGCGAAACAGCTCCAGAACTCCGTTCCGAGTCCGAACTGAAACAACGCCACACCAACGACCGGAATAGTCACCACAAACGCGCCGATGTACGGGATTAGCACAGAGAACCCCACCAGCACTGCCAACAGCAGAGAGTAGTTAAGACCAAACATCAGGAAGCCCAGCCAGGTTGCAACACCGACCACCACCATCTCCAGTACTTTACCGCGGATATAGTTGGTGATTTGCTGGTTCATCTCTTTCCAGACCTGTCCTGCCAGTCCACGATTTCGCGGCAGCACCCGGCGCACAGCATTCAACATCTGGCTTTTATCCTTCACCAAAAAGAACACCATCAATGGGACAAGCACCAGATACACCGCCAGTGTCAACAGCCCAACCAGAGAAGCCAGCGAATATTTCACCACTGAATCGCCCATGGTGAGCATCCGGGAACGCATATTCTCGGCCATCGCATCAATGATGCCCGCATCCATAAGCGCCGGATAACGTCGCGGTAAGGTGGCGGCAAAGTCAGACAACTTGTTGAGCATGCCAGGCATATCGCGGATCAAATAGATGCCTTGCTGCCATGCGACAGGCATTACCACAAACGCCATCAGCAGCAAAATTCCGACAAACACCACCAGCACAATTGACGTCGCCCAGCGCCGCGAGCAACCGATATTTTCCAGCCGGGCGGTAGGCCATTCCAGCAGATAAGCCAGCACAATCGCGACCAGCAGCGGCGCTAACAGACCGCTAAAGAAGAACAGGATGCCAAAACCGGCAACCAGAATAATCAGCAAAGCAATAGCCTCTGGGTCGCTAAAGCGGCGGCGATACCATTGCGTCAACATTTCGAGCATAAAACCTTCCCTGAACCTCAATAGCGGGATTGCGATCCCGAATTGTATCGAAATGTCACAAAAAAGACTTCGCTTTTTATGACTGATTACGCAAAGTGAAAAGACATTTTTCCTGGGTGTTCATCGTCAGGTTTCGCAGTTACACTCGCTAAGCTTGCGGAGTGTGAACGATACTTCGCGGCATTGGTCAAATGGCTATCTCAAAAAAGAATACAGGACAGAGGTTATGTTCAGGCAGTTGAAAAAAAACCTGGTTGCTACCCTCATTGCTGCACTGACCGTCGGTCAGGTCGCGCCCGCATTTGCTGACACTGCGGATACCCTACCTGATATGGGAACCTCGGCAGGGAGTACGCTTTCTATTGGACAAGAAATGCAGATGGGCGATTATTACGTTCGCCAACTGCGCGGTAGTGCGCCGTTAATTAACGATCCGCTGCTCACCCAATATATTAATGCTCTGGGGATGCGCCTGGTTTCGCATGCAGACTCCGTAAAAACACCCTTCACTTTCTTTTTAATTAACAACGATGAAATAAACGCCTTCGCTTTTTTTGGCGGCAACGTGGTATTGCACTCAGCACTGTTCCGCTATTCCGATAACGAAAGCCAACTGGCGTCGGTAATGGCGCACGAAATTTCTCACGTCACGCAGCGCCACCTGGCGCGAGCGATGGAAGATCAGAAACGTAGCGCACCGCTGACATGGGTCGGCGCATTAGGTTCGATTTTATTAGCGATGGCCAGCCCGCAGGCAGGTATGGCGGCGCTAACCGGTACGCTGGCGGGTACTCGCCAGGGGATGATTAGCTTTACTCAGCAGAACGAACAGGAAGCAGACCGCATCGGTATTCAGGTGCTGCAACGTTCAGGATTCGATCCCCAGGCCATGCCAACATTCCTGGAGAAACTGCTCGATCAGGCCCGTTACTCTACACGTCCCCCGGAAATTCTTCTGACTCACCCCCTGCCAGAAAGCCGTCTGGCAGATGCGCGTAACCGCGCCAACCAGATGCGCCCGGTCGTCGTGCAATCTTCAGAAGATTTCTATTTGGCCAAAGCGCGCACCCTGGGCATGTACAATTCAGGCCGCAACCAGTTAACC
Organism: Citrobacter sp. Awk 2; assembly: GCF_028069815.1. Taxonomy (NCBI): domain Bacteria; kingdom Pseudomonadati; phylum Pseudomonadota; class Gammaproteobacteria; order Enterobacterales; family Enterobacteriaceae; genus Citrobacter; species Citrobacter sp. Awk 2. The sequence goes on along the minus strand of NZ_JANEWL010000005.1, from coordinate 13,504 downwards.
AGCGATCTACTGGATAACTGGTCAAAAGGCAACGTGCGCGAACAGCGCGCTGCGCAGTACGGTCGGGCGCTGCAAGCGATGGAAGCCAGTAAATACGACGAAGCACGTAAAGCGCTTCAGCCGCTGCTCGCGGCAGATCCGAATAATGCATGGTATCTTGACCTGGCAACAGATATCGATCTCGGTCAGAAGAAAACCAGCGATGCCATTAATCGCCTGAAAAACGCTCGCGATCTGCGCGTGAATCCCGTATTGCAACTCAACCTGGCAAATGCGTATTTGCAGGGGGGACAAGCTAAAGAGGCTGCCACCATCCTGAATCGCTATACGTTTAACCATAAAGATGACACTAACGGCTGGGATCTGTTGGCGCAAACGGAAGCGAACCTGAATAACCGCGATCAGGAGCTGGCCGCGCGTGCTGAAGGGTATGCGCTGGCGGGCCGTCTTGATCAGGCGATCTCGATGCTCAGCAATGCCAGTGCTCAGGTGAAACTCGGCAGCCAGCAGCAGGCCAGATACGATGCCCGTATCGACCAGCTGCGCCAACTGCAAGAGCGCTTTAAACCGTACTCGAAGATGTAACCATTGAATACTTGCCGGATGGCGGCGCTGTTGCGTCTTATCCGGCCTGCGGCAGGCACATTTGGTCGGCCGAATCGTCATGCAAGGAGAAGTCATGTCAGACGCGATTAAAATTTACCATAACCCACGCTGCTCAAAGAGCCGTGAAACGCTGGAATTGCTAAAGTCTAACGGTGTAGAGCCAGAAGTCGTGCTCTATCTGGAAACCCCGGCTGATGCAGCGACACTGCGTGAATTGCTAAAGATGCTGGGAATGTCCAGCGCGCGTGAACTGATGCGTCAGAAAGAAGATCTCTACAAATCGCTCAACCTGGCGGACAGCAGTTTGAGTGAAGATGCGCTGATTCAGGCGATGGTCGAAAACCCGAAGCTGATGGAGCGCCCGATTGTGGTAGCGAAAGGTCAGGCCCGGATTGGTCGCCCACCTGAGCAAGTGCTGGAAATCGTCGGCTAATCTTAAGACTGCCGCAGTTTTTCGGCTGCGGCACTACAGCTTCAAAATTTCTTTTACGAAGGGAATCGTCAGCTTGCGCTGAGCGGTGATCGAAGCATGGTCCAGTTGATCCAGCGTCATAAACAGCGTACGCATTTCTCGATCCAGACGCTTAAGCAGAAAACGTCCTACATCTTCAGGCAGTTCGAACCCACGTAATCTGGCACGTAATTGCAAAGCCTGTAGCTTGTCTTCATCGGAAAGCGGCTGAAGCTTGTAGATTTGCCCCCAGTCCAGACGTGAGGCGAGATCCGGCAGCCCCAGATTCAGCTGTCTCGGCGGGCGATCGCCGGTGATCAGCAGGCGGGTTTTCCCTGATTCCAGGATGCGGTTGTAGAGATCAAAGATCGCCATTTCCCAAAGAGAATCGCCGGCGACACACTCGATATTATCGATGCATACCAGCGACAGATGCTCCATTCCGTCAAGCACCTCGGGTACGAACCAGGTTCGTTTATCGAGCGGCACATACCCTACCGCATCACCGCGTGCAGACAGTTCTGCACAGGCTGCATGCAGCAAATGACTACGGCCTGCGCCTTCACGCGACCAAAGATAAATGTACCCGCTATGTTCCTGACGCAGCACGTTTTGCAGTGCAGCCAGTAAAGAGGAGTTATCCCCCGGCCAGAAACTTGCGAAGGTTTCATCGTCAGGAAGATAAAGTGGCAGAGAGAGCTGTGCCGGTGTGTTCAGAGATACCTCAACCCAGGATTTCATAAAATCGAGATGAGTTTAACACAGAAATACGTCGTGATAGAACCGGGCAGCAGTGCTGCCCGGTCAGAGACTTACTGTTGCGGGCTATCCGCATCCTTAGCATCAAGGACGACTTCTTCCGGACGCAGCAGACTGATGACTTTGAAAATCAGGCTCAGGCAAACGCCGACGATGGTCGCCAGCGCCATACCTTTCAGTTCCGCAGCACCAATGTGAACCTTCGCGCCACTTACGCCGATGATCAAAATAACAGACGTCAGAATCAGGTTTTGCGCCTTGTTATAATCGACTTTTGATTCGATTAACACGCGAATACCGGAAGCGCCGATGACGCCGTACAGCAGCAACGATACACCGCCCATGACCGGCAGCGGGATAATCTGGATTGCCGCCGCCAGTTTACCCACACAGGAGAGCAGAATGGCGAAAATCGCCGCACCGCCGATAACCCAGGTACTGTATACGCGAGTAATCGCCATAACACCGATATTTTCACCGTAGGTAGTATTAGGCGTCGAACCAAAGAAGCCGGAGATCACCGTCGACAGGCCGTTGGCAAACATCGAGCGGTGCAGGCCAGGGTCACGAATCAGATCTTTTTTCACAATGTTGGCCGTGACGACCAGGTGGCCTACGTGCTCGGCGATAACGACTAATGCCGCAGGCAGGATGGTCAGAATCGCAACCCACTCAAAGCGCGGTGTGTAGAACGTTGGCAGAGCAAACCAGTGCGCTTGCGCAATGGGTGTGGTGTCCACAACGCCCATCACAAAGGAAAGCGCGTAACCGGCCAGTACACCAATCAAAATCGGGATAATCGCCATAAAACCGCGGAACAGCACAGAGCCAAATACCGTTACGGCCAGCGTCACCATTGAGATGATGATGGTTTTCGAGTCTGGTAATTGCCCTTCAGCAGGCAACAATCCCGCCATGCCCGCAGCAACACCCGCCAGCTCCAGACCGATGACGGCAACGATTGCGCCCATCGCAGCAGGCGGGAACATCACATCCAGCCAGCCGGTGCCAGCTTTCTTCACGATGAAAGAAACCAGGCAGAACAGAACACCGCACATAATAAAACCGCCCAGCGCCACTTCATACCCTAACGGCAGCAGCAACAGTACCGGGGAGATAAACGCAAAGCTGGAACCCAGATAGGCTGGAATTTTACCTTTACAAATGAAGAGATACAGCAACGTACCAATGCCGTTAAACAGCAGGACGGTAGCCGGGTTGATATGAAACAGGACTGGCACCAGTACCGTTGCACCAAACATGGCGAACAGGTGCTGCAAACTAAGCGGGATTGTCTGTAAAAGCGGCGGTCTTTCACTCACCCCGATAGCACGGCGCGTCATAGTGTTTTCCTCTGAGTATTGTGTGTTAGTAGCGATTGGGTTGTTTTATTCAAAAAAAAGCCGACTCTTAAAGTCGGCTTCTTTTTATTTATTCATTTACTTGGTACCAAAAATCTTATCGCCGGCATCGCCGAGTCCCGGAATAATGTATCCATGCTCGTTCAGCCCCTGGTCGATAGATGCGGTGTACAGCTCAACATCCGGGTGTGCTTTTTCCAGTGCTGCGATACCTTCTGGTGCCGCAACCAGGACCAGTACTTTAATGCTGGTGCAGCCTGCATTCTTCAGCAGGTCGATGGTCGCGATAACGGAACCACCGGTTGCCAGCATCGGGTCAACGATCAGCGCCATGCGCTCATCGATGTTAGAAACCAGTTTCTGGAAATACGGAACCGGCTCCAGCGTCTCTTCGTTACGGTACATCCCCACCACGCTGATACGCGCGCTCGGAACGTTCTCCAGTACGCCTTCCATCATACCCAGTCCCGCACGCAGGATGGGGACTACGGTGATTTTTTTGCCTTTGATTTGGTCTACTTCAACCGGGCCGTTCCAACCTTCAATGGTCACCTTTTCGGTTTCCAGACCTGCAGTTGCTTCATAAGTCAGCAGACTGCCAACTTCCGAGGCGAGTTCACGAAAGCGTTTAGTGCTGATGTCGTTTTCACGCATCAGTCCCAGCTTGTGTTTGACGAGTGGGTGTTTGACTTCCACGATCTTCATACTCTTCTCCTTTCCTCAGACGAGTGGCAACCACAAAAAAAATCGCCGGATTATACCGCTTTTCGTCTCTGGCGCAACACTGGATACGCTTGATATGGATCAACCAAAGTCATTTGCGTCTGGAAGATGAGTATAAAACAAGCCCCGCAATATGGGCGGGGCTTAATATCAATGCACTGAATTTTATAGAAATTCAGCGTTGCTCCGGATGATATTTTGATACCATGAAAAAGATTTCTTAGGAGAGCGTGCTAATGTCCCACTGCCGTCATTATTTTTGTCGACATAAATAAATCCGTAGCGTTTTTTCATTTCGCCGGTTCCCGCTGACACTAAATCAATACAGCCCCATGGCGTGTAGCCCATAAGATCCACACCATCTTCCACCACCGCTTTTTTCATCTCACGAATATGGGCTGCCAGGTAGTCGATGCGGTACTGATCGTTTACCGTGCCGTCACTTTCCTGTACGTCAATCGCGCCAAACCCGTTTTCAACAATAAACAGCGGGAGCTGATAATGATCCCAGAACCAGTTCAGCGAATAGCGCAGACCAACGGGATCAATCTGCCAGCCCCAGTCTGATTTCTGCACATACGGATTGGGCACCAGGCTTTTCGATTCGTCGTAATCCAGCTGCGGGTTATCTGCCGTTGCCTGCGTCGCGAAGGACATATAGTAGCTAAAGCCGATATAGTCGACGCAGCCCTGAGCCAGTATTCGTCGGTCTTCTTCGGTAATATCGAGTTTGAAGCCGCGGCGCGCAAAGTAGTTCAACAGATGCTGCGGATACTTGCCCCGAGCGTGAACGTCGGTAAACCAATATCGACGGTGCATCGCGTTCATCGCCATCATTATATCGTCTGGCGCACAGGTCAGTGGGTAAACAGGACACATAGCGATCATGCACCCAACTTGCAATGCCGGGTTGATTTCGCGTGCAACCTTTACTGCCAGCGCACTCGCCACCAGTTCATAGTGCGCCGCCTGGTACATGACCGGTTCGCGGTCTTCACCCGGCTGATACTTAAGGCCGGAGTTGGTAAACGGAGCGAAATCTTCGTGGAAGTTAGCCTGGTTGTTGATTTCATTGAACGTCATCCAGTACTTCACTTTATGCTGGTAGCGGGTGAAAACCACCCCGGCAAAACGGACAAAGAAATCGATCAGCTTACGATTGCGCCAGCCACCGTATTCCGTCACCAGGTGATAAGGCATCTCGAAATGCGACAGTGTAATCACCGGTTCGATGCCATACTTCAGGCATTCATCAAAGAGATCGTCGTAGAATTGCAATCCGGCTTCATTGGGCTGTGCTTCATCGCCTTGCGGGAAAATACGCGTCCATGCAATAGAGGTACGAAAACACTTAAATCCCATTTCAGCAAACAGCTTAATATCATCCTGATAGCGATGATAAAAATCGATGGCCTCGTGGTTAGGGTAATTTTTACCTGCAATCACGCCGTCGGTAATTTCACGCGCTACCCCATGGGCCCCAGCCGTCATCACATCGGCAACGCTAATCCCTTTACCGCCCTCCTGCCAGCCGCCTTCCAGTTGATGAGCGGCCACAGCACCGCCCCACATAAAATCTGCTTTAAACCCAGGCATACGTTTCCCCTATCATGATTGCACTGTTCAAACGCACCTGATGTGGTACGTAACAGAAAACAGAAACCGGTTTCAGTACGATACTGTGCATTCAGCAGGCAGGTTTCAAGCACAAGACTGAACCCGGTTTCATTTTCGTGGCTCAGTTCAAACAAATAGATAAATGACTGTAAAATGCTGAAATACTCAGCAGATAAAAGTCACTGTAAAGCAGGCTCGCAAACGTTTGCTTTCCCTGTTAGAATTGCGCCGAATTTAATTGCTACCGCAAGTTAACGCGTGGGGACCCAAGCAGTGACCGATAAAACCTCTCTTAGCTACAAAGATGCCGGTGTTGATATTGACGCGGGTAATGCTCTGGTTGATCGAATCAAAGGCGTAGTAAAGAAAACTCGTCGCCCGGAAGTAATGGGTGGTCTGGGTGGCTTCGGTGCGCTGTGCGCATTGCCGCAAAAATATCGTGAACCGGTACTGGTTTCCGGCACAGATGGCGTAGGGACAAAACTGCGTCTGGCAATGGATCTGAAACGCCACGATACCATCGGCATTGATCTGGTGGCGATGTGTGTGAACGACCTCGTGGTTCAGGGCGCTGAACCGCTGTTTTTCCTCGACTACTATGCAACGGGTAAACTGGATGTGGACACCGCAGCCAGCGTAATCAACGGCATTGCCGAAGGTTGCCTGCAGTCTGGCTGTGCGCTGGTCGGTGGGGAAACAGCTGAAATGCCGGGGATGTATCACGGTGAAGATTATGACGTGGCAGGTTTCTGCGTTGGCGTCGTCGAAAAATCAGAAATTATCGACGGTTCAAAAGTGGCTGATGGCGATGTGCTGATTGCGCTCGGCTCCAGTGGCCCGCACTCTAACGGCTACTCCCTGGTACGTAAAATTGTTGAAGTCAGCGGTTGCGACCCAGAAACCACCGAGCTTGAAGGCAAGCCGCTGGCGGACCATTTACTGGCGCCAACACGCATTTATGTGAAATCCATTCTGGAACTGATCGAGAAGGTTGATGTGCATGCTATCGCACACCTGACCGGCGGTGGTTTCTGGGAAAATATTCCGCGCGTACTGCCAGACAATACTCAGGCCGTCATCGATGAATCCTCATGGCAGTGGCCAGCCGTCTTCAACTGGCTGCAAACTGCGGGTAACGTCAGTCAGCACGAGATGTATCGCACCTTCAACTGTGGGGTCGGCATGGTCATTGCCCTACCGGAATCCGAAGTAGAAAGTGCACTCGCGCTGCTGAAGGCAAAAGGTGAAAACGCCTGGAAAATCGGTATCATCAAAGCGTCTGATTCCGAACAGCGTGTGGTCATTGAATGAAAAACATTGTGGTGCTCATTTCCGGCAACGGAAGCAATTTGCAGGCAATAATCGATGCCTGCAAACAGAAAAAAATCAGTGGCACCCTACGTGCAGTATTCAGCAACAAGGCCGATGCGTTCGGCCTTGTTCGCGCGCGAGAGGAAAATATTCCGGCACATTCCCTGGAAGCAAGCCACTTTGCCAGCCGCGAAGCATTCGACCGCCAGCTGATTCAGGAAATTGATGCCTATGCGCCAGATGTCGTCGTGCTGGCCGGCTATATGCGCATCCTCAGCCCGGCGTTTGTCGCTCACTATTCTGAACGACTGCTGAACATCCATCCCTCTTTATTACCCAAGTATCCAGGCCTACATACCCATCGTCAGGTACTGGAAAATGGGGATGAAGAACACGGAACTTCAGTCCATTTCGTCACCGATGAACTGGACGGCGGACCGGTTATTCTCCAGGCCAAGGTGCCGGTATTTGCAGGTGATAGCGAGGATGATATTACTGCCCGGGTTCAGGCGCAGGAACATGCTATTTATCCGCTGGTCGTCAGCTGGTTTACCGACGGTCGCCTGAAGATGCGCGATAACGCCGCATGGCTGGATGGCAATCGTCTGCCACCCCATGGTTATGCGGCAGACGAATAATCGGCTCATCAATCTGTAAAGCCGGATGGCGGCATAAATGCCTTATCCGGCCTACGCGTTATTCTCCCCTTTCTCTTCGCTATCAGACGGTTTATTGTCATATTTTTCTGGCACAGTTGGACATCTGAGAGCAATGCTCGCCATAATAAATCGGTAGTGTCCCGTGAATGAAACGGAGTAAAAGTGGTAATGGGTCAGGAAAAGCTATATATCGAGAAAGAACTCAGCTGGTTGGCGTTCAACGAACGCGTGCTCCAGGAGGCAGCTGATAAATCAAACCCGTTGATCGAACGGATGCGTTTCTTAGGCATCTATTCCAATAACCTTGACGAGTTTTACAAGGTGCGTTTTGCCGAACTGAAGCGCCGTATCATTATTAGCGAAGAACAGGGTTCTAACTCTCATTCCCGCCATTTGTTAGGCAAAATCCAGGCCCGCGTATTAAAAGCCGATCAGGAATTTGACGGCCTGTACAACGAATTACTGCTGGAGATGGCACGCAACCAGATCTTCTTGATCAACGAACGCCAGTTGTCAGTAAATCAACAGAGCTGGTTACGCCACTACTTCAAGCAATATCTGCGTCAGCACATTACGCCAATCCTGATTAACCGCGAGACGGATTTAGTCCAGTTTTTAAAAGACGATTACACTTATCTGGCCGTGGAAATTATCCGCGGAGATACGATTCGTTACGCTTTGCTGGAAATTCCATCCGATAAGGTTCCTCGCTTTGTGAATTTGCCGCCGGAAACCCCGCGCCGTCGCAAACCGATGATCCTGCTGGACAACATTTTACGTTATTGCCTTGATGACATTTTTAAAGGGTTCTTTGATTACGATGCGCTGAATGCCTATTCGATGAAAATGACCCGCGATGCCGAGTACGATTTGGTGCATGAGATGGAATCGAGCCTGATGGAGCTCATGTCCTCCAGCCTGAAACAACGTCTGACCGCAGAGCCTGTACGTTTTGTTTATCAGCGCGATATGCCCAATGCGCTGGTTGAAGTACTGCGTGAAAAACTGACGATCTCTCGCTACGACTCCATTGTCCCCGGCGGGCGTTATCATAACTTCAAAGACTTTATTAATTTTCCCAACGTTGGCAAAGCTAACCTGGTGAACAAACCCCTGCCGCGTCTGCGCCATATCTGGTTCGATAACGAGAAGTTTCGCAACGGCTTTGATGCCGTACGAGAACGCGATGTGTTGCTTTATTATCCGTATCACACCTTTGAACACGTTCTTGAACTGCTGCGTCAGGCCTCATTTGACCCGAGCGTGCTGGCGATAAAAATTAACATCTACCGTGTGGCGAAAGATTCGCGCATCATCGACTCGATGATCCATGCCGCGCATAACGGTAAAAAAGTAACCGTAGTGGTGGAACTGCAGGCGCGCTTCGATGAAGAGGCCAATATTCATTGGGCTAAGCGCCTTACCGAAGCGGGGGTTCACGTCATCTTCTCCGCACCAGGGCTGAAAATTCACGCCAAGCTGTTCCTGATTTCGCGCAAAGAAGGCGATGAAGTCGTGCGCTATGCACATATCGGCACCGGGAACTTCAACGAAAAAACAGCGCGTCTGTATACCGACTACTCGCTGCTGACTGCCGATTCGCGCATTACCAACGAAGTCCGCCGGGTGTTTAACTTCATCGAAAACCCATATCGCCCGGTAACGTTCGATTATCTGCTGGTTTCACCGCAGAACTCACGGCGCCTGCTGTACAGCATGATCGACAAAGAGATCGCTAATGCACAGCAAGGGCTGCCTTCTGGCATTACTCTGAAGCTGAATAATCTGGTCGATAAAGGGCTGGTTGACCGCCTGTATGCGGCTTCAGGTTCAGGTGTCCCCGTTAATTTATTGATCCGCGGTATGTGCTCACTGATCCCGAATCTGGAAGGCATCAGTGACAATATTCGCGTTATCAGCATTGTTGACCGCTATCTCGAACACGACCGGGTCTATATCTTCGAGAACGGGGGCGATAAGCAGGTGTATCTCTCCTCTGCTGACTGGATGACAAGAAACATTGATTATCGTATCGAAGTTGCCACACCGCTTCTTGACCCGCGTCTTAAGCAGCGCGTGCTGGATATTATCGATATCCTGTTCAGCGACACGGTGAAAGCCCGCTTTATTGATAAAGAACTGAGTAATCGCTACGTACCGCGCGGAAACCGCCGTAAGGTTCAGTCACAATTAGCGATTTACGACTACATCAAATCACTCGAGCAACCTGACTAACTCTATGCCAATACACGACAAGTCTCCACGACCGCAGGAATTTGCTGCGGTCGACCTTGGTTCAAACAGTTTCCATATGGTCATTGCCCGCGTGGTTGATGGCGCAATGCAAATTATCGGGCGACTGAAACAACGCGTACATCTGGCGGACGGCCTTGGCGCGGACAACAAGCTAAGCGAAGAAGCGATGGAACGCGGCTTAAGCTGTTTGTCACTTTTCGCTGAACGTCTGCAGGGATTTCCTCCCTCCAGCGTCTGCATCGTGGGAACCCATACTTTGCGCCAGGCGCTAAATGCGACCGATTTTCTTAAGCGAGCAGAAAAGGTCATCCCCTACCCGATCGAAATAATTTCCGGTAACGAAGAAGCCCGACTGATTTTTATGGGCGTGGAGCATACGCAGCCAGAAAAAGGCCGTAAGCTGGTTATCGACATCGGTGGTGGTTCGACAGAGCTGGTGATCGGTGAAGATTTCGAGCCTAAACTGGTCGAAAGTCGCCGTATGGGTTGCGTCAGTTTTGCCCAGATGTACTTTCCGGGTGGAGCGATCAGCCGGGAAAATTTCCAGCGCGCCCGTATGGCGGCAGCGCAAAAGCTGGAAACGCTCACCTGGCAGTTTCGAATTCAGGGCTGGAACGTTGCACTGGGAGCTTCAGGCACCATCAAAGCCGCGCATGAAGTGCTACTGGAAATGGGGGAGAAAGATGGATTTATCACCCCTGAACGTCTGGACAAGCTGACAACTGAAGTCCTGAAGCATGCTTCCTTTGAGGCACTCAGCATGCCGGGGCTGTCAGAAGAACGAAAGGCGGTTTTTGTTCCCGGTCTGGCGATACTGTGCGGTGTTTTTGATGCCCTCGCTATTCGTGAACTCCGACTCTCCGATGGCGCGCTGCGTGAAGGCGTACTGTATGAGATGGAAGGCCGTTTTCGCCACCAGGATGTTCGTAGCCGTACCGCCAGCAGTCTGGCAAACCAGTACAATATCGACAGCGAACAAGCCCGACGTGTACTGGAAACGACCATGCAAATGTACGATCAGTGGCATGAGCAGCAACCTAAACTGGCAAACCCGCAACTGGAAGCGTTGCTCCGGTGGGCGGCGATGCTGCATGAAGTCGGGCTGAACATCAACCACAGCGGACTGCATCGCCACTCGGCTTATATTTTGCAAAACAGCGACCTGCCAGGTTTCAACCAGGAGCAACAGCTGATGATGGCGACCCTGGTTCGCTATCATCGTAAAGCGGTTAAGCTGGATGATTTGCCCCGCTTTACGCTGTTCAAGAAAAAGCAGTTCCTGCCGCTAATTCAGCTGTTGCGACTTGGGGTATTGCTCAACAACCAGCGCCAGGCAACCACTACGCCACCGACGCTCACGTTGATTACCGACGATAACCACTGGACGCTACGCTTCCCGCACGACTGGTTTAGCCAGAACGCGCTGGTGTTGCTCGATCTGGAAAAAGAGCAGCAATACTGGGAGGCCGTCACAGGCTGGCGCCTGAAAATTGAGGAAGAAAACTCACCCGATATCGCTGCGTGAGTGATCGGCAGGTGCCAGCGTGACTGGCACCTGTTCTTCCAGAGTTTTATGCAGCGGCCGCGGCTCACCAATCAGATAGCCCTGCAAATAATCAATCCCCAGAGAAATCACCGCACTACGTATTTCTTCGCTTTCAACATACTCCGCGACCACCAACATTTTTTTCATCCGCGCCAGGTGGCAAATCGAGGCCACGATTTGGTAGTCGAGACTATTTGAGACAATGTTACGGATAAAGCTTCCGTCAATCTTCAGGATGTCAGCGCTCACATTTTTCAACCGTGCATAGCTGGCATAGCCGGTACCAAAATCATCGATCGCAATCTGACAGCCCAGAACTTGCAATTGCAGCAATGTTGCCTGCGCCTGTTCCGCATTGGTTAACGCATTGCTCTCTGTAACCTCAAAGATCAATTGCCATGCTTCAACCTGATACTTCGCCAACAACTGGCTGATTTCGTGAGGAAATTTGGCTCGACATACGGACGTGGGTGATAAATTGATCGCAAAACGATGAGCGGGCATTTTCTCCCGATTCTGCGCCATAAATTTCAGCGTATTTTCAATGACCCACAGATCAATGCTGGATGACAACCCAAACTCATGGGCTACCGGTAAGAAATTATCAGGAGCAATCGTTTCACCTTCATCGCCCTGAAGGCGCAACAGGATTTCATGATAAACATCGCCCCGCACGCCAAAAATCGGCTGTGCCATCAGGAAGAAGCGATCATGCTCCAGCGCCTGCTGCAAACGGTTCATCATCGCCACTTTATCTTTCAGATCCCGCTGCAGGTGCATTACGCCACGTCGCTGCAAATTCTCCGGCATATTGGTTGCCAGCGAGAGCTCGGCGATAGTGCTTAACTCCCCTAGCAACAGATAGATGTGGTTAACGGGTGAGCGAACATAGCAAAAACTGATCCCAACCTGCGGTTGTAGGGGCATACCATCCCAGACAAAACGAAACTGCCTGATATGTTTGTCCAGCGCTTCAATACGCTGCTGATGTGACTCAGTATTAAAACGCAGAATTAAATCATTACCGGATAATTGAAAAACATATTCGTCTTGTTCCAGCAACGGCGCTATCCAATGAGAAAGTTTTTGCTTGTACTGGATACGCAGCATAATACCGTAGTTTTTCACCAACAGTTCCATGCCCGGAATACGCAGAAAACAGAGCACTGACCATGGCGCTTTTTTCAACGTTCGGTTCAATGCCCGCAGATTTGGCAAATGCACCATCGGATCAAAATATGCCAGACGATGTGTGCGTCGGGTGACAAATCGCTGACGCGTTGCCAGCACGGCAATGTAATTTACGATGAAAGAAAAAACGAGGTAACTCGAAGAGGTAATTGCAAGTTGTGTATCGTAACCCGAATACCAGGGCATATAGCGCTGATAATAATGAATGGCAGTTATCAACACGACTGTCCATATCATTGAAATAAATCGGTAACCGTAACGCATTGCGCCCCATAACATGACGGGCAGTAACAGAGACAAGGTATAATTTGTGCTGAATATCGAACTCTGTTCATTTAACGGCATACACAGCAGAGCCATCAATAAAGTCAATATTATCAACCAGACAGCAAACTCTGTTCGCGTTACTTTGGTGTCAAACTGCTGCTTTAATTGCGAAAAATAGCCCCGTATATGCAGCGGATTACGAATGGTTCGGATTATAAAATAGCACAGAGGAATACCAACAAGGTTCCCGACCAGCATAGCCTGGTAGTTGATCAACGTTCCTGTATTAAAGGGCATAACGCCCACCATGCCTGATTTGCTCTCGTATACGCCAACAAACGCAGCAAACTGAAAGAGGAGCAGGAATAGCGTTGCCGGACAGAAAACCTGCCAAAATATTCGCTGAAACATCAGATGGGAGTCGCCATGCGCCACGTTGTTTCGCCGGGGAGCAAAAACTTTATATCCACCCCAACTAAGCACCATTGTAACTATAAAGTGCGTAATAATTGACAGCGTTTCAAATAACCCAACCTGCGGATATTTGTACCAACCGATGGCAATGATTATTCCTGGCAGTGCCGCCCAACTAAAAAACAACATCAGGCTAATCGTCAGCGCTAAAGGCAGGTAGAAAAGGATGACAGTACCGGTACTAATATGTGCGTAGGTATTGGCAGTGCTCAATAACGGCAACAGTAAAGATGGTAAGATGAGGGGTAGCGCCCACCATTTATCTCTAATACTTATATAGTTT